>JAKOVY010000037.1 GCA_029781825.1 Bacillota bacterium
TTCAGATAGGCTTTACCCGGCAGCGCTAGTTTGGTGCCTGAAGAAGCCGGGACGGGAGCTGCGGGAAAAGGTGGAGCTATGGCTGGCCTGGAAACGGGTGCAAAAAGAGGTTGCTGAAGGGACTTTGGGCGGTGAATTTGATCAAGCCGACCTGGTGGATATACGACAAAATGTGGCTGGGGCGGAGACAGCCGCCGAAGATGAGATCTGGGGGGGCTATCGTTACGCGGTGATCCTGGATAGAAATGAGCATGATTGGCTCAAGGTTATAGACCTGGGAGCGGGCCATTCCAGCAGCGGAGAAACTTTGAGCGGCCGGGTAATTACAGCATTAAAAACAGAAGGTCTGTTGAGCGAATCAGTCGGAGCCGGCTATATCGAACGGCACTGGCCGCCCGCCTTGAAGGAATCCGGTGCCTGGCCCCTATCCAGCCTGCGGAAGAGCTTCCTTGACGGCTCGCTGACCCGGCTGCTCGATCCCGATAGAACTTTGAGAACTAAAATTGTCGACTTTATAGCGAGAGGCGACTTCGGCCTGGCTTCCAACCCGAAAGCCGACGGCACTTACGAGCGGGTCTGGTTTGCTGAAAGAATCGAGCCTGAAGAAGTAAGTTTTGAACCGAAGGTATTTCTTTTACTGAAAGACAAAGCTAAAGCTTTAAAAGCGCCGCCCGAACCCGGAGTTGTGCCTTATCCTCCACACGGCGGCATATCATTGCCGCCAGCGGATTCAGAACCTGTTCCTCAACCGGAGCCTCAGCCGGGGCCGGTTCCGGCCGGCAGCAAACGCACATTTCGTATTTCCGGGGAAATCCCACCGGAAATCTGGAACCGCCTGGGAACAAAGATAATCCCTAGACTCCGCAGCGGCAGCGATTTGCAGGTCAATGTATCATTTATCGTTACCGTTGACCAACATCAGGCCCACAACCTCCAGGCAGAACTCAGGCAATTACTGGCGGAACTGAATCTGTCTGAAAAAATAAAAGTTGATTGAAATAGTAGCGTGCGTATCAATGCAGTGTTTTTTCAGGGTATTTCGAGACGTGGGCGGGTAGGACATCTACTTCGAGCGCTTTCACAACGAGCCTTGCCGGTGTCAGTCAGCGCAAGTAGAGCGGATTAGCGTAGCAAATAGAAATATGATGCAAAGAGCTTGATTTCCGATGAGTCAAAGTCACCGTCCTTCTGTCTCTCTGGTAGGAAATAGTTATAAAATTATTGAAATATAAACTATCAAGGTATACTGATGCTGATGTTGGATTGGGGGCTCGATTTGGACTTCTTGTTCTGTGCGACGCTTGGGTGGACGATGATGAAGGTTAACCGCCTCTCGTCAATTTCCCACACTATGTAAATATACGCAATATTGGGGATAGTTAACAAAAATCGAGAAAGGAAGAACGAGGTGCCATGAAAAAGCCAACCCGCGAGCTGGTTGAAGCCTTTTTTTCCTGGTTCTGGAATAGTGAACACTCCACATATGAAGATCATTATGCACAAATGGTGACGCAGGAAAATCTGTCCCAGATGGAACGTGATGAGTTCATAAATTTCTTCTACCAGTTCGCCTACGACGGCGGAAAGGTGCAAACCGGTGGGTATCGGACAGCCTCGGACTTCCGCGCCACCATTGAGGAGAAGTATGACAAATTCCGGCTGTTTGTTTTGGAACCGTTCACGGAATCGTTCGATGAATACCGGTGGCTTGAGCGTACCCGCGAGTTTCCCTACTTCGGTGTGGGCCTGGCGACAATCTTCCTAAACCGTGTTGACAAGAAGCGTTTTGCTATCGTCAACAATAAGGCGGTTGAGGCAGTTAAGCTCTTCGGCGTGTCAGTCCCGACGGTTCTCGTGGCCCGCTATCAAGCCGTCCGCGACGCCTGGCGGCAGCTTATCGATTGGTATCCAGAATTTGAAAACTTCTTCCGTACGGATGCACTTAGCCAGTTCTTAATCGGAGAGGATTCCGGCAAGCCGTGGGCTGATAAACTCAGGAAGCATAATGGTGAGTTAACAGAGAAGCGCTATTGGATCTACGCGCCGGGGGAGCGGGCCAGACACTGGGACGAATACAGCCGCAACGGCCTGATGGGTGTTGGATGGGACAATATTCGGGAAGATCTCTCCTTATATCCCACAGAAGAAAAATTGAGGGAAATGTACAACGAGCGGTATGGCGACCAGGCCACAGATGTGGATTTCCGGCAGTTGTGCGATTTTGTGCATAAGATGCGGATAGGTGATGGCGTTTTCGTCAAGCGCGGGACCAAGGAACTTGTTGGATATGGTGAAGTGTCGTCGGCATATTTCTATGACCCGGAGCGGCCGGAATACCGTCATCTTCGCCGGGCGAACTGGAAAATTACTGGTGAATGGACGATTCCTGATGACTGGACTAGTTTGCCGGCAAAAACGCTAACGGAACTCCATGACAGTAATCGCGTACAGCGTTACCTGGCGCTACTCGAGGATTCGAACAAAATAATAAACCCGGAATACCCGCTGGCACAATTCGCTGCAGATACCCATTTTGACATTGAAATTATCCAGCACTGGGTGCGAGCAATTGAAAGGAAGAAACAAGCGATTTTCTACGGGCCACCGGGAACGGGGAAGACGTTCGTTGCAGAGAAGATGGCCCGGCACTTGATTGGCGGCAGCGACGGCTTCAGCGAGATTGTCCAGTTTCATCCTTCCTATGCCTATGAAGACTTCATACAAGGATTGCGGCCGCGCGCTGTATCCGGCGGGGGCTTGGAATACGCCATGGTCCCGGGGCGCTTTCGGGAATTCTGCAGACGGGCCCAAGAGTGCAGCGGCCGGTGCGTCTTGATTATAGACGAGATAAACCGGGCAAATCTCTCGCGCGTGTTTGGAGAGCTAATGTTCTTGCTCGAATATCGCGATCAGGCCGTACCCTTGGCCGGAGGAGGAGAGGAGTTTCGGATACCTGAAAATGTCAGGATTATCGGGACTATGAATACAGCTGATCGCTCAATAGCCCTTGTAGATCATGCGCTGCGCCGCCGCTTTGCCTTTCTGGGGCTGTATCCAAATTACGAGATACTGCGGCGCTTCCATGCCAATACAGGCTTCTCACCAGAGGGCCTTATTGGTCTGCTCGAACGGCTGAATGCCGCCATCAATGACCGGCACTACTCGGTGGGCATCAGCTTTTTCTTGTCTCCAAACATAAAGGAAGAGATTGAAGACATTTGGCAAATGGAAATTGAGCCGTACATTGAGGAGTTATTTTTCGATCAGCCGGACAAGGCGGCCAGTTTCGCATGGGAGAAAGTCAAAGCAGAGATTTTGAGATGACTGCAGGAAAGCTTCGCATTGTTGAACTTACCGAATACCAAACCCGATCCTTACGCGAAGATGAACTGGCGGAGGAGATCGGCAGGGCCATCCACGCTTTTTATGGCAAGCAAATTGCCGTCCAACCGCCGTCCTTTCTCACCGACAGGTGCTGGCAACTGACGTCCCAAGGATGGGTCGGCTATATCCCCCTTACGGATGCCTTTCACCTTTCGCTGGTTCCCAAGGTTCCCGTTGCAAACCTGTTCCGTATGCTGGAGTACGCTTATCGTCTTGATTTTACAATACTTGAAGGATTGATGGACTCGGAGTCGATAACAGAACTGTACGAGCGGCTGGCGCTTGTACTGGCAAAGCGTGTGCTGGATCGGATTCGCCGGGGAGCATACCGCTCTTATGTGCCGCAAAATGACTATCTTCCCTATATCCGTGGCAGGATCGACGTCATGGATCATGTGAGAAATCTTCAGCGAGTTGCACTGCCGTGCAATTTCGAAGAGCACACAGCAGACCTGGAAGAGAACCAGGTTCTGCTCTGGACTCTTACAAGAATCCTGGAAAGCGGAATATGCACTGAGCGGAGCCTGCCGCATATTCGACAAGCACGCCGTGCATTGCTCGGGCTTACGACACTTCAACCTTTCTCCGCGCGGGCATGCAGCAATCGGTTCTACAACCGTCTGAACCAGGACTACGAACCGTTGCATGCGCTATGCAGGTTTTTTCTTGAGCACACCGGACCGACACATCGGCTAGGGAACCACCGCATGCTCCCAATTTTAATCGATATGGATAGGCTGTTTGAGCTGTTCGTTGTTGAATGGCTAAGGAAGCACGTTCCCGCTCGATACTCTGTCCTGGGTCAGGAGAACGTGCAATTTCACATGGGGCATATCGTCTCCATCAGCATCGACATTACTGTAGAAGATTTGGAAACCGGGCAGACGGTATTTGTTCTGGATACAAAGTACAAGGCAGCCGCAAGTCCGGCGGCAGCCGACATAGAGCAGGTCGTCGCATATGCAGAGGCAAAGGGCTGCACGAGGGCTGCCCTAATCTACCCCACTGAGCTTGCATGCCCCATCTCCGGTTTCTGGGGTAGGGACATCAGTGTGCGTTCTTTGGCCTTCCGTCTTGACGGGGACATTGAGGAGTCCGGCCACCGTCTCCTGGAGGAGCTCCGATTGTGGGCGGAGTCCGGGGCGCCCGGCTCCCGGTGATCTGCTGTTGCTCGCACTGGGGCTGGAGCAAGCCCATCATGGCTTTGTAGAGTATGGAGTTATGGCTTTAGCGACTTTTTTTATTGGTCTAACGATTAACGCTAAATCCAGGTCGGATAAGTGGCTAAAAGGACTGTTAATGGTTCATGGAGTCTTTTTTATAAGCTGTTTTCTTAGCCGATGCTTGGGGTGTTTAATTCGAAGTGAAGGGCGTTGATTGGATAGGGGTTTTGATTTTAGAAGTGTGGTGTTTCTACTTCTTGCCAATATGCATATTGCATACTTCATTTTGCAAGTAAGAGCAATCAGTGAAAACCAGTGGTAGGCAAACCTATATGTTGACAATAAATATTTATGGATGTAACATGAAATTACAGTAACTGCCAACTAACGTTGTGTTCCTATTCGTGTTACTATATGGAGAGGAGGGATGGAGCAGTGCGAAAGATAACTAAAGTTCGAGTATTACAAGATTACAGATTAGAGTTGGAATTTGACGATGGCATATGCGGAACCGTCGACCTTTCTGATCTTGTAGGAAAAGGAGTTTTTTCCCTGTGGCAAGACTACTGCGCCTTTGAACAGGTCCGTATCGGTTCATCTGGTCAACTTGTCTGGAGCGATAAAGTAGACCTCTGTCCTGATGCCCTTTACCTCAAGGTAACAGGTAAAAAACCGGAGGATGTTTTCCCCGCGCTGCGCCATGAGACTACACGTGCCTGAGATTAGTCGTTTTTTCGGTATTGTCATTAAGATGTTTTTTGAAGATCACAATCCGCCGCACTTTCATGCGGAGTACGGTGCTGACTCTGCACTGATTGATATCCGCACTCTTTCCGTTTTTGCTGGCCGCCTACCGTCCCGTGCGCTGGGCCTTGTAATTGAATGGGCCACACTTAAGCCCTCTTCGCTAATTGGGAAAGGGCCTCTACACAGCAGGAACTACAGGAAATCGCACCCCTGGAATAGTTATACAGGCATCTTTACAATTACCATGTCAGTAAACGGCAATAGGGCGGATTACCGGGATGAAGACTCATTCAGTGGGACAAAACAGCCCTCATTTTACGGGGATTGCAGAACGGGGAAGCCATAGAAACAGAGGAGATTATCAGCTCTGTCAGCCGGGGGATCAACCCCTACACTGACTGGGATGAGTACCTCCGCTGTGCCGGGAACCCGGAGATTGAATTCGTCGTCTCCAATACTACGGAAGCAGGTATAGCTTACGACCCCGATGACAGCATGCAGCATCAGCCGCCCCGCTCCTTCCCCGGTAAACTGCTGGCCTTTCTCCATCACCGCTTTCAACACTTCGGGGGGGATCCGGGCAAGGGCATGGTCATAATCCCCTGCGAACTGATTGATCGGAACGGGGAGAACCTTAAGCAGGTGTTGCTGCAACTGGCTGAAGACTGGAAGCTTCCCCAGGAGTTTATAGCCTGGGTTAAAGAGGCGAATATTTTTTTAAACACCCTTGTTGACCGGGTGGTAACAGGTTATCCAAAAGAGGAAGCTGAGACGCTGTCTCAAAGTCTCGGCTACCGGGACCGGCTTCTGGATACCGGGGAGCTCTTTCATTTGTGGGTGATCGAGGGGCCGGCAGAACTTAAAGCGCGGCTTCCCTTTACGGAGGCCGGTCTTAACGTTGTTTGGACCGATGACCTCTCACCTTACCGGACCCGCAAGGTGCGAATCTTGAACGGCGCCCATACAGCATCGGTTCCCGCCGCCTTTCTTTACGGCCTGGAAACGGTGGGTGAAATGATGAGCCATCCGCTGCTGGGGGAATATACCCGCAGGCTTATCTTTGAAGAGATCATCCCGTCCATTGATCTGGATGCAAAGATGCTTAACGATTTTGCCGGAGCGGTAATGGAGAGGTTCCAAAACCCCTATATCAAGCATTACCTGCTGGACATACTGCTCAATTCAGTTTCCAAGTATGCCACCAGGGTTCTTCCTTCCCTGGAGGGCTATTTCGAGAGAAAAGGGAGACTCCCGGTAATACTCAGCTTTTCCATGGCTGCTCTTATTGCCCTCTACCGGGGCCGGCCTGAAGGCGGCACCATGAGCTGCCGCCGGGAAGAGGGCGACTTTGTGCTGCGAGATGACCCCCCGGTTCTGGAGTTTTTTGGCAGTCTCTGGGCCAGCTGTGACAATTCACGGGAATCGCTGCTCCTGCTTGTGGAAAAGGTTCTGGGCAGCGATTTGCTGTGGGAGCGCGACCTTAACAAAATTCCCGGGCTTGCCGCCAGGGTAGCCGCCAACCTGGAGAGAATCGTGCACCAGGGGATGAAAAAGGCGGTGGCCTGGATAGTCCGTGGAGAATAAGGAAGAGGGGTTGGCAAGGGTGGCTGTGTTAATAATTAACGAAAAAGATAATGTTGCTGTGGCCTTGGCTGATCTGAAGCGGGGGCGATCGATAGAATTTGCCGGCGGTGTTATTGCACCCCTGGAAGATATTCCTGCCGGTCATAAAATTGCGTTGAAAAACATCGGCCAGGGGGAAGAAGTGATCAAGTATGGTTATCCCATCGGGAAAGCGCAGAGAAGGATCGAGGC
>JAKOVY010000038.1 GCA_029781825.1 Bacillota bacterium
GACTCAGCAAACAGGTTAATTGGGGCCTTGCTCCTTGAGATAGATAACAAGTGGGCTGGCGGCCGAAGGTATTTAGATATGGCTGAATACCATGAATACCGTTCATGCCGGCCAAAACCAGGTTCTAATATCTTTTATCTCTAGCTCAAAGAGTCACTGCCATGACCAGAGGAATTTACACAAAATATTGGACTTGATCCATTTTTTCGATAAATATATATATCTCAAATCTTTCTTGAGTTCAAGGGGTTATCCGGTTTCCGGGGATGGGCAAAATGAAGGTGCTGCCGGAAGCCTTTTTGGATTTAATGCCGGGCTTTATCGCAGCCCCGAAAATGGCAGAACACGATCACTAGGAGCTGCTTTTGCAGAGAATCCCGCATCCGTGAAAATAGGACAGGATTTGAAAACTGCTTGAGCCGGTCTGATAAGGAGATGTCCTTATGGCAGGACGCAGATGTTTATGACGCTTCCTCCAGAATATACTGCGCAATGTTGCGGCAATGGTCGCTGATCCGTTCCAGGTTGGTCAGCATATCCAGGAACACGGCCCCGTTGCTGCCATTGCATATGCCTTCATTAAGCCTGCGAATATGGTTTTTGCGGTAGGTTTCCTGCAGCTCGTCTATCTTTTCTTCAATCGGAAGGACCTGTTTCGCCGCCGAAACATCGTTATGTTCCAGGGTTTGGTAGGCCAAAACCAATGCATCTTTCGTTAACTCTATTATGTTGTGCAGTTCTTCCCGGGCCTCACCGGAGAAATTGACCTGGTTTTTCTGGGCATAATCCGCCTGCTCGATAATGTTTTCGCAGTGGTCGCCAATCCGTTCAATATCATTCAGGGCTTGCAGAATTATATTGGCGTTGACCGATTCCGCCGCTGAAAACTGCTTCCGCGAGGCCACCACCACAAAATCGGTGATCTCCCTCTCCAGTCGATCGATCCCGGCTTCCAGGGCCACACTCTTCTCCAGGGTAGATTCCCGGGGATTGTAGAAATGGTCAATTGCATTATTGAAGGCCTCAAAGGCCATCGATGCCATATGCAGAGTCTCCCTTTTCGCCTGGGCCAGGGCCAGTGGTGGATTATTCAAGAATCTGCGGTCGATAAATTTGGGTCTGTAAGGATCGAGTTCTTCTTCTCTGTCCGGAATCAGTTTGGTGACTATAAACGCCAGCACCGCAACAAACGGTAAGTGTATTATGGTGTTGCTGATATTAAAGACAGCATGGGTTTGGGCGATCTGCAGTTTTATATTCATGGTTTCCCAGGTACCGGGCAGGAAAACAAACAAGTTGTTGGTAAACAAGGCAACAATTTTTTCAAAATACCCCAATAAAAATAGAGGAAGGAAAATCATAGTACCTACAGTATTGAACAGGGTATGGGTAAGGGCGGTTCTCCTGGCAGCCACACCGGTGCCAATACTCGCCAGCAAAGCCGTGATGGTCGTACCGATATTATCCCCGAAAAGAATCGGCACCGCCTGGTGATAAGTTATTGCTCCCTGATACGCCAGCTGCTGCAGTACACCAATGGTGGCACTGCTGCTTTGTATCACCATGGTCGTCAATGCTCCGATGGCCACTCCTATTAAAGTGTTGTTTTCGATGCTGGTCATCAAAGAGGTAAAGAGGGGACTGTCCTTGAGAGGCTCCATCCCGGTTCCCATAAGAGACAGTCCAAAGAACAGGACGCCAAAACCGAATAACGTCTGTCCTATCATCTGGGTCCTCTTGACCTTTGCGAACAGGTATATCAGGGCACCCAAACCCAGTATCGGCAGGGCGTAATCCTGCAGATTGAAACCAATCAGGTAGGCGGTCACGGTAGTACCTATGTTTGCTCCCATTATCACGCCGATGGCCTGGCGCAGAGTAAGCATTTCGGCGTTTACAAGCCCGACGGTGAGCACCGTCGTTGCGCTGCTGCTCTGGATGAGTCCCGTAACCAGCAAACCCGTAAAGACCCCTCTGATCGGGCTGCGGGTTCCTTTCTCAAGAATCATCCGCATTCTGTCCCCGGCCACCGATTGCAGACCATCGGACATGAAACGAAGACCGAACAAAAACAATCCCAATCCGCCGATAAATGAAAACAGGATTTCTGATATACCTACGGACAAAATTATTCCTCCTAAAAAGCCAAAAGTATTTTGTCCAACATAAGTATACTCTACCGGCAAACCTTGTGCACGTCATTCTTTAATAAGTGAAAGTATTCAAAAAATGAAGCAAGGGGCAAATCCCTTGCATCACCGTCGGATATAGGTATATCGGCTATCGAAGCCGGGCCGGTACTACGTCATTGCGTATCAGGTCATCATAGGTTTCACGCTTAAGGATCAGGTCGGCCTGGCCATTTCCCACCAGAACCATGGCCGGGCGGGGAATGCGATTATAGTTCATGGACATGGCGTAGTTGTAGGCCCCGGTGGCCGAAACCGCCAGGATGTCCCCGGGTTCCACCCGAGGGAGTTTGACGTCCCAGAGCAGCATATCCCCTGATTCACAGCACTTGCCGGCTACGGATACAGTTTCCTCAGGCGGCTGATTGGCCTTGTTGGCCAGCATCGCCTCATACTTTGAGCCATACAAGGCCGGGCGGGGATTGTCCCCCATCCCCCCGTCAACCGCAATATACTTGCGGATTCCCGGAATGTCTTTGTAAGAACCCACGGTGTAAAGCGTAGTTCCGGCTGGTCCCACGATGGCTCGTCCCGGTTCCACTACCACCCGCGGGACGGGTACTCCAAACTCGGCCGCCTTTTCCTTTACACAAGGCATGACCGCCTGCACCCAGGCCTCCGGAGGGACCGGTTCATCGCCTTCATAGTAGTAGATTCCAAACCCGCCGCCCAGGTTAAGCTCTGTGGTTACAAGCCCGGTTTCTTCCCGGATCTGGGCGACGAAAGCCATCATGACATCTGCGGTGTGAGCAAACGATTCCATCTCAAATATCTGCGAACCAATATGGCAGTGCAGGCCGGTATAAATCAGGGAAGGATAATCACTTAAGCGTTTGACTGCTTCCAGGGCTTGACCGTTGGGAAGAGTAAATCCAAACTTGGAGTCAATTTGACCGGTCTTGATGTACTCATGGGTGTGGGCTTCAATCCCCGGGCTGATGCGCAGTATTATTCTCTGCTCCCGCCCTTCTCTTTGGCAGATCCTGTTCAGCAGTTCCATCTCATAAAAGTTGTCAACCACGATAATCCCGACCCGGTTTTTGACTGCCATCTCAATCTCTTCCGGGGTCTTATTATTTCCGTGGAAATAAATCTTTTCCACCGGAAAATCCACCGCCAGTGCGGTATGTAATTCGCCGCCTGATACCACGTCCAACCCTAATCCTTCCTCTTTTACCAGGATACAGGTGGCCATGGTGCACAAAGCTTTACTGGCATAAATCACCTGACTGTCGCCGGCGGATGCAAATGCCTCCTTTAGCTTCCGACAGTTCTCCCGAAAGGCTCTCTCGTCCAGTACCCAGAGCGGCGTACCAAATTCTTTGACCAGATCCAGGGTATCAACTCCACCGATTTCCAGGTGGCCGGCTTCATTTATCCTCATAGTTCCCTGCAGCTTCACGTTTTATCACTCCAACCCCCACAAAATAAATGGCTATTGTCATTGCCAATAGCCGTCAAAGTCACGGGGTTATTTTATCATTCACCTAAAATTAGTGTCAAACTCTGTCGCCGTGAAAAGCAGGGGTTTTTAATGGCACAGCAGTTGGCGGCACAGCCGGTCCAGTGAGGAACTGTTGTGCTCTATCAGCTTCCTGGCTGCCATCTTAAGCCTTTTGATGTTTTCCGGACGGACATCGTCCAATTGACTTACCTGTCTGAGCTGCGGTTGTAACCGGTAATATCGGGGCCCATAGCTTCCCGACTCCGGAAGCAGCAGGCGCAGTTGGTAATCCACCGTATCGCTCACCCCGTCAAACACTATGTTCAGCAGCGGTCGCGCCCAGCCGGCCAGTCCCCATTTTTTCGCCTCCTTATACGGAAAGACCGTCTCCTGATGCCCGGTTCCCAGTGATACCATCAGAATGTCCTGCCCGGGACAGGTTTTACAGGCCTCGGCGTAAAGGCACATCCCGGGGTTATTGGCGTATACTCCGCCATCTATCAGGGCATAGTAGCGGGAGCCGTCTTCAATATCAATTTTATGAGGCGAAAAGTAAGTGGGGGCGGCGGTGATGGCAAAGGCCACATCCTGCATAGCGAAGTCGTACTCCGGCATTTCTCGGGCGCGGCTGCTGCGGAAAAAGAAGGGGGTGCGGAGCTCAATATCATAGGCGGTAAGCAGCACATCACACAGGGCATCCTTCAGTCGGCTTGCCCCAAAATACCGGGCATACACCCTTTGCATCCCGTCCGGCGGGTACTTGCTTTCGGCCAGAAACCCCAGGGAGGTCACCCGGTACCAGCAGGAACGCGAAAAAATCTCGGGACCGCTGTGTTCATAGAGCCTGACCATGTCCTTGGCCGTAAATTCGGGTCCGCCTCCCGGCCCCGGTTTTGTAAGTCCCAATGCCAAAAGCCCTCCGGTCGAGGTACCGGCTATCAGGTCAAACAGCTCTGATACAGGTTTACGGGTTCGCTTCTCGATTTCGGCCAATACCATGGCCGGGATTATCCCTCGTATTCCCCCGCCGTCCAGTGAGAGTGCCTTTATCACTTTGATTCCCCCACCCCCGGGCCCAATCCGACCCCGTCGCACCATTATTAATTTATATAGGCGGGGACTAAATCCTATTACTAACCGCAGGGCGAAAGAATTCCGGGTCTCGTAAGCCAATGAGGAAAAACGTCAGGTCGTCTGTCCTCCCTGACAACCCTATTCGTAACCGGTGTTGGTCTTATAAAACGAGCTTAGAAAGAAAAAGGCGAATATGACAGCAGCGATATTGTGTACCGGTGTCCCTGCGCGGAAATGGAATTGAAAAACGGGATCGGTATCACGCCGGAGAATAAAAAGGAGAGAAGCCTAGCCTGACTTCTCTCCTCATATTCTGTTGACTTATTTTGAAACCTTTCGCCCTCTTGCAGCCTTAAGGCAGCTCCGACAGGCTCTTTTCCAGGATCTCATCAGGGATCTCCACATCCACCATTCTGCCGGACAGGTATTCATCGTAGGCACTGAGGTCAAAGTGACCGTGGCCGCTCAGACCGAAGACGATGCACTTGCTCTCACCGCTCTCCCTGCACTTGAGAGCCTCGTCAATAGCCGTGCGGATGGCATGGGATGATTCCGGTGCCGGTAAAATCCCTTCATTGCGGGCAAACAATATGGCCGCTTCAAAGACCGCACGCTGGTCAACCGCAGTCGCCTCAATGATGCCGTCATGGTAAAGCTGGCTTACCAGAGGGGAATCCCCGTGGTATCTCAAGCCCCCGGCGTGGATTGAAGGCGGCGCATAGTTTCTCCCCAGGGTATACATCTGGCTGATTGGTGTCAGGCAGGCTACGTCAGTGTAATCATAGACAAACTTACCGCGGGTAAGGGTTGGGCAACCTGAAGGTTCAACCGCAACCAGCCTTATTTTCTTTCCCGCCAGTTTATCAGGAACAAAGGGGAACGCAAGACCCGCAAAATTGCTCCCGCCTCCGCAGCAGCCGATTATGATATCCGGGTACTCATCAACCATTTCCAACTGCAATCTGGTCTCCTGCCCGATAACCGTTTGGTGCAGGCATACGTGATTCAGGACACTGCCCAGGGAATAATTGGTGTCGTCGCGTCCCAGGGCATCCTCCACCGCTTCGCTTATGGCCATACCCAAGCTGCCGGTGGAATTCGGGTTCCTCTGCAGCTCCCGGCGGCCGGCTTCGGTACGGTTGCTGGGACTGGCAATAACCTCGGCGCCGTAAACCTCCATGACCGATCTCCGGTAGGGTTTTTGTTCATAGCTTACCTTAACCATATAGACGGTACATTCCAGTCCGAACATGTTGGTGGCCAAAGACAGTGCGGTTCCCCATTGGCCGGCACCGGTTTCAGTCGACAGCCTTTTCTTGCCGGCGATCTTGTTGTAAAACACCTGGGGTATGGCACTGTTCAGCTTGTGGCTGCCAACCGGACTTACACCCTCATATTTGTAATAAATCCTGCAAGGTGTATCCAGGGCCTTTTCCAAACGCCGAGCCCGGTACAGCGGTGATGGCCTCCAGAGCTTGTAAATCTCCCTCACTTCCGCCGGTATCTCGATGTAGCGTTCGGTGGACGCTTCCTGTTCGAGTACCCCTGGGGGAAAGATCGGTAACAGGTCCTCCGGAGTCAAGGGTTGCTTGGTAACCGGATTTAGCGCCGGTGCGGGCAGGTTGGGCATATCCGCCTGGACGTTATACCAGAATTTCGGCAACTTCTCTTCAGGCAGGATGATCTTGGAAAGCACATCTGACCTCATCTCCACTCGTCTCCTCTCAGCTAATATTTTTTATTTGACCATTCTATTGTAGCACCAGCCGGTGCAGATAGCAAGCAAGAAAAATTCTAGGTCCCTGTCAAGATTAAGTGGGTAAACTCCCGCATAATTTATTTCTCAACCTCATGCAGTTCGATAACTGGCTGAGGTTAATGGCCGCAGAACATATTTGACCCACATTTTGCCCGATGACGGTCCTTCCAGCAGTGGCACAGTCGATGCCAGCCACTTACTTAAATCCTCTTTGCTTGGCTTAGATTTGGGATCAACTA
>JAKOVY010000039.1 GCA_029781825.1 Bacillota bacterium
GATAGGCCCTGTTGCTTTAATCGTAAAATGTCCACAATCGTCGCCACCTCCGTCAATTTTGGCCTCACTCCCTTGCTCTGGTTTGGTGTGCTTCCATCAGAGCATCAATTAGGGGGTGAGCCTTGTTTTACCTGCTCTGTCAGTTGAAGGTTGACGACTTTTCGTGGCCATTTATGCCGATTTTATACTGGCCATTAACAAATGGTAAAAGCGCTGAGTACCACTAGATTATACTTCTGCAAAGTGACATCTTACTGTCACATATGTCTTTACAAGTTGTGAATTGGGATTTATACCTTTTGCGAATTAAGGGAAACATAGTCTGACCGATTGCACTCCATCGTATCGTCAGCTTTTACTGAGGGTGTAAGGTTCCTGAGTTTACGATGTGAAAGGACCAAGACAAACCGGACAGGTTTCAATTATCCTAATAGGTAAGCACTGTATCAGGAGGGAATCAGGAGTGCGCCTGATTATCAGTCATCTAACCAGGGGTCTTATTTACCGCAGCGTCCTGCGGCTGCTGCCGGCTTTCCCCGGCACGGTTTTCTCGCTCTTTTGGCAGCTGGTCAACCTCTATGGTACGCTGCCGGCCTTAATCCTGACGGTGCTCCTCTTCCAGTCAGCCGCCATCCTGGTCGCCCTTCTCATCATGACCGCTTCCCTGTTCGCACTCGACTTTCAAACAGCCTTCATAGCCGGCGCAGCGGTAATAGTCTTTTTAATCTTGTTTTGGGCGACAGCGACTTTGTATGTTAACTGCCGCCTGCAGCTTAAGCAGTACCATCTTTACTGCTCAACCCGAACTGCCCTGCTCCTGTTGGGGCTGCTGCTGTGCAACCGGCTGCCGGAATTGAAGCTGGCACCGGGCATGACTTTCTGGGAGATGCACATTAAGCCTAATCGGGCAGGAAAACTGGAAGCAATGGAACCGGGCACGATCGCCCGCAACATAGCCGAAGACTATCGCCGGGCGAAGGAACTGCTTGGTCCGGGGGCCGTTATCTTCGGCTGCTCCCCGGGTTCGTTTGTGCGCCATATGCAGGAAGCCGGCCTGGACGCTGCCCGGTATACCGTTTGGGAAACGGTAATCCCGCCCCGCCACTCCCAGGTATTTGGCCGCGAACGTCCTTTTTATTTCTACATAGTACAATAACCCCGGAGACGCATCTGTCATGAGTCCCACTTAACGGCATTTCTTTTGTTTTCCAACCGGTTTTAAGGTAAAATCTCAGAAAAACATCTCGGGAGGGAATACTTATGACCCCTGAATACTGGCGATTGGACGAAGAGCCTCTGCTGGCGCAATACCTGTTATTTCCCCGCAGGGATGTTACTCCCCCGCCGCCGGGTGCTTTTGACCTCCTGGTTAAAGTTGAAGCCGACCGGGACGTGCAGGTTGCGGCTCGCTTCTATCCGGGTCAGGACGACTGGCCGTGGATTCTCTACTTTCACGGCAATGGAGAAGTCGCCGCCGACTATGATTATTTCTGCAAGATGTACCATGCCCGCAGAATTAACCTGGTGGTTGCGGACTACCGAGGCTATGGGATGAGCAACGGTCAGCCGACCTTTGGTCTCATAGCTCAGGATGCACACGTTGTTTACCGGGCGGTGCAAGACGAGTTGTCAAAACGCAGCTACTCTCCAGTCTTGTGCGTGATGGGGCGTTCCCTGGGAAGCCTGTCGGCCTTGGAACTGGCGGCTCACCATCAGGAAGAATTGAAAGGGCTGATCATCGAAAGCGGATTTGCCAGCGTCACCCGTCTAATAAGCCAGTGGGGATTTCCCATTGACATCTCCCGACTGTCGGTGCTGGAACAACAATGTATGGAAATGATTAAGTCCATAACTATTCCGGGGCTGGTTATACACGGGGAACGGGACAGCCTGGTTTTTTCCGGCGAGGGACGTCTGCTTTATGAGACCCTGGGCAGCAGCCGAAAACAATGGCTTCCAATTCCCAACGCCGACCATAACGATATCATGCTGATTAATCCTCAGCTATACTTTCAGGGAATCGAAGACTTCGTCACCAGTATCGGCGGCTAATTGGAGGTCAATTCAAAGGTCAGTCCTGCAAAAACAGTGGGCATACCCCGGTTTCAAGCGCTCAAGAGCCCGCCTGATTACGCTGTCACATTGCCGTTCTCACCCTTTAACTACGGCTACCGTGCGCAGCTTTAACAGCGGGACTGCCAGATCCGTCTGCTGCGCCATTACATCCTCGATGTCCTTGTAGACAAAAGGCGCCTCATCGGCAATATCCTTGGTGCTGGGGGTTTCCAGAACCACCGATTGCTCCTTTAATTCTTTGAGCACTTCCCTCTCCGAGTAGGTGGCCAGGGCCGCTCTCCTGCCCATCTTCCTTCCGGCTCCATGGGAACAGGAGCAAAACGACTCAGGATTGCCGAGGCCCTTAACGATATAGCTGGCCCTCCCCATGGCTCCCGGAACGATCCCCAGCTCGCCTTTCCGGGCGCTGATGGCTCCCTTGCGGTGTACCCAGACCTCTTCGCCGTAATGGGTTTCCAGGGACGCATAGTTGTGGTGGGCATTAATCTCCATGCTGAACTCGACGTCATCGAAATCGGCGTACTTATCAACCAGGCTCTCAATTATGGACTTGACCCTCTCTTTGATGAGTTCACGGTTCTCCCGGGCAAAGTTTAGGCACATATTCATCCAGCGCAGGTACGACTGTCCCTGTTCATGAGTCACCGGGAAATAGGCCAGTTGATATGATGGAGGGATGGGGTTTCCCCAGCTTTCATTGAGCTTTTTGGCCAATCTATTGAAATAATCGCAAACCTGCTTTCCCACATTGCGGCTCCCGCTGTGCAGCATGACGCACAGATTGCCTTCCTCATCTTCCTGGAGTTCAATAAAATGATTGCCTCCACCCAGAGTTCCCAGCTGCTTAAAGGCCGAGGGAAAACACAGGTCAGCGAGTTGCGGGTGTTTCCGCAATTCCTCGTTAAAAGCTGAACCTGCGGCCAACAGATCCGACAGGTATGCCGATTCCTGCCTTTTCTGGTGGTGGGAAAAGCCTACAGGAATTTCCCGCAGTATGTTTCTCGTGATTACCTGCAGCAGCGTTCCCTGCGGTGTCCGGCACTCACGAACCAACCACACCGGTATGTTGGTCTTGACAAACACCACACCGCACCCTATATCAACACCCACTGCGTTGGGGATAATCGTCCCCAGAGCCGCAATTACGCCGCCAATGGGCATACCGTAGCCCGCGTGGGTATCCGGCATCAGCGCGACCCATTTATATACGAAAGGCAGCTCTGCGAGATTCATTGCCTGCTGCAGGCAGTTTTCGTCCAAATCCTCAGGACTTCTCAGCCAAACCTTAATCGGTTTTTTACCTTTGTGTCCATCGATTACGAAAATCTTGAATCATCCCTTCACAATTTAATGAAGGCAGTTCGATTATCAACCAAGTATACCGGCAAGGAATGCAATTGAGCAACCGCCCATCCTATCTTATGAATGTTCCCCACAAATGACATCCACAAAACGGTTGGCCAGTTCCATAATTTCATCACCTTTGATCAACACTTCAAGCCATTCGTCCGGAATTCCTTCCCGCCCATACACTATGCCTGCCAGCCCCCCGGTTACTGCCCCCACCGTATCGGTATCATCTCCCATATTAACCGCCGCCAAAAGAGTAGATGAAAAATCGTTGTATTTTAGGAGGCACCAGATAGCGGCTTCCAAAGTATCAACCACATATCCACTCGAGCGGATTTCGCTCTCTGGCAGCTGCTCCAGGTTACCAGCAAGTATACGCTGAAAATGAGGACGCTCTTTCGCGTCAATTCCAGGACGCAGAATGACATCAGGTTGGGAACACAGTCTGTGGTAGGCCTCATCTGGAGACATGCCTGTAAGGAGTTCCCTTGCCAACAGGGCATATATGTAGCAGGCTGAACAGGCACGGGGATGTCCATGAGTTATACGCGACATATCCCAGATTACCTGGGCCAGATCCTTAACATCTGCCTTCGCCAGGTATAAAGCGGCTGGTAGAATTCTCATCAGCGAACCGTTGCCGTTATCGTTTTCACCGGCAGGTCCAGCTTCAACAGCTGGGATGCCTCGCCTTAAACGCTCCATGGCCCGCGCCGTAGAACCACCGATATCGTAGGCATATCCCAAAGGAGTCCAGTGCCCCTCCTGATACCAGCGCAGGAACCGCTCCGCCGCATCCTGAGGGTTGAGGCCGGCCTCGCATATGCTTTCTGCCAGACATAGAGTCAGAGAACCATCATCACTGATGCTTCCGGGCGGCATGTTAAAGACGCCCCAGCCTTCCATGCCCCTGACCGGGCGCCGCCGGCGTTGTTCGCGTGACTCGAACTGAACCGGCAAGCCCAAAGCATCACCGATCACAACTCCCAAAATACCACCTAACACACGATTCCTTTCCATGCAATGTCCCCCCTTATCCGAAAAGACATTTCTTTATGTTTTATACCCGTGAATAACAGTAGAACGTCAGTTTCACTAATCCCTTCAAAATCAAAACTGATCACAAAAAAGCACCTCTTATTGAAATGCATAATGTGCGGAATGCAGATCGGTTTTTGACATTAGCTGCGCTTATCTATACTTTCCAACAATATTTCTTTTCTGCATTTCTGGCATATAAACTTATCGGTTTTGACATCGAGTACCTCTCCTCCATATCTTAGTATAATTATGGAAAAGTCGCTAAACTGCTTATATCTTTTCAGGGAATTGATACTTCGCTTCGCAAACTACTTTAGTCATAATCCTCAACATTGGATCAAGTCCAATATTTTGTGTAAATTCCTCTGGTCATGGCAGTGACTCTTTGAGCTAGAGATAAAAGATATTAGAACCTGGTTTTGGCCGGCATGAACGGTATTCATGGTATTCAGCCATATCTAAATACCTTCGGCCGCCAGCCCACTTGTTATCTATCTCAAGGAGCAAGGCCCCAATTAACCTGTTTGCTGAGTC
>JAKOVY010000072.1 GCA_029781825.1 Bacillota bacterium
TGGTTAGTCCTTTGCCCGGCGAAAATGTAAGAGTTTTCAAATTGCGTATTGGCAATCTGATAAAGATGGTTGCGCATTTCTAGCACTTCATTCATGACGGCGTCTAGAGCGGTCTGGTCCATTGTGCCGTTCGCGGCTTTGGTAGCCAACTCGGTCAAGCGGTGGAGGACACCGGTCATTTCATTCAAAGCAGAGTCTGCACTGTTCAGGATACCTACTGCCGTTTGTGCATTTTTATGATAGCGCTCACCGGTAGCAATCCCATCTTTCAACCGCATTCCGATAATCAGGCCGACCGGATCATCGGAAGGACGGCTGATCATCTTTCCGGTGGATAACCGGGTATAGTTTTTATTCATTTGTTTCATCGCGCTCTGGATATTCTCGGTGAGCCCTTTG
The DNA here is from genome assembly GCA_029781825.1 of Bacillota bacterium. Taxonomy (GTDB): domain Bacteria; phylum Bacillota; class Syntrophomonadia; order Syntrophomonadales; family DTU052; genus DTU052. Next base: position 400 of record JAKOVY010000072.1, read on the forward strand.
TGGATCATATTGTTGGTAACCCGCATTACAATCCTCCTTCATTCAGAGCATGAATTAGAGGCCAACCGTCCCTGTCCCATTAATCAGTCTATCTAAAATCTGGTCGACTGCGGTCAATAGCCGGGCCGCCGCATGGTAGGCGTTTTGGAATTTAATCATATTTGCCATCTCTTCATCCAGGGAGACCCCGGCCACCGACTCTTGTAAGTTGTTCAGGTGATTAACCATGATCTCCTTGTTATCGCACGTAACATTGGCTTTTTCCGCATCAATCCCCAGTTTGGCAATGAGGCTTCCATAAAAATCTGTCAAGGAAAGTGTGCCGTTCTTCATCACCGGTTTGTTTTTGATCAGATCCGCCAACTCCAACGCGTTTTTACCGTCACCGGGCTCACCGCTCGCCGATGCGGCGATCCGGCTTAAACCATGCTCCGGATCTAAAATTCCCGCATCCAAGGTAATCGTGGCGGCGTTACTACCGGCGGCAAAGAAAAGGTGGCCGTTCGTACCATCCAAACCATATCCTGATGCGTGCTGGGCATTAAACTCTTCAACCAGGGTTGTCGTAAACTCGTTTAATGCATCAATGTAGTACTGCGTCTCCACGTCACGCATCTCAAGTAACCCTTGGAGTTCACCGCTGGTAAAGTTAACTTGCTGTTGGCTGTTCGCCCAGACGACATCGTATAACCCGTCATCATTCAACCGGGTCTCAATGGCAAAGGCTTTATCCTGGTTAACAAGGATGGAACCGGAAATACTTATATTGTAGCGTTGTAAATCATCACTCTGCACGGAAATCTTCGTCAGCTTCGCCAGTTCCGTCACTAAAACTTCCCGTTTATCAAATAAATCGTTCGGTTGGTCGCCGTTGGCGACCACCTTCGCAATTTCCCCGTTCAGCTCGGCAATTTGTTGGGCGAGGGTGTTAATCCGCCCCACCTTTACGCCAATCTCGGCGTTCAAATCCTGCTGCAAGGTTTTCAACTGGTTAAAAGTGGCCCGGATCGTCGCGCAAAGGTTATTGGCCCGTTCGCGGACCACCGAGCGGACCGTCGGGTTATCCGCCCGGTTGGCATTCCCCAGTTCCTGCAGGGCATTCCAGAACTCCGTCAGCTGGGCGCTGATACTCGCCCCGCCCTCCATTTCCGCCGGTTCAGCCATAATGACCTCTAATTGGTCATAATTTCTTCGTAGTGCGTCCCAATAACCCAGTTCTGCACTTTCATACTGAATCCGCCGGTCGATAAAGAGATCACGCATCCGCCGTAACTGGGTAACTTCCACCCCGGTCCCGATTTGACCACTAACGATCAGACGGTTCATCGTCGGCACCGAATAGGGATCGGTCGCCGACATGTCCGCGACTTGCCGGGAATAACCCGGAGTATTGGCATTGCTTATGTTATGGCCGGTCACTTCCAAAGCCAGCTGTTGTGCCCGCAAAGCCCGCAGGCTGGTTTCAATTCCTCCGAAAGTCGAACGCATGTTACCCTCTCCAATTAATTACCGACATATTGCTTGCCGGCTCCACGTTTCCGGTTGCCCCGTACAAGTTGTTTTCTTCATCTCCATGGATCACCCGTAGGGAGTATTTGACAAGCGCAAGGGAGTCCTCCAGTAACTGTTGGTTTAAGCTGTTCAATTCCTTGATTTGCTTGACCAACACCTCTTTTTCCTGTTCGAAAGGTGAAGATTTGGCGGCCTGGATAAGTTGCGCGTAATTCTCTTCCACAAAACTGTTAACCGCCGCCAATTCAGCTTCTTCCGCTTTAATTATC
>JAKOVY010000073.1 GCA_029781825.1 Bacillota bacterium
ATCCTTTTTCCTACCCTACGCCCCCTGAGGGACTGAAGGTGAAACACAGTCCGGCGTCCCCTGATGCGGGGACGCCGTCGTGTTACCGGTGAATTTTGAAAACGCTCGGTTATTTCCCACCGTGTCCCCCGGTTTCGGGACGCCGCTGAGTTATAAGTTTTCTTATTTCAAGCCTGTTCCGGTTTACCTTCCTGCCGAGCCTTACCCTTCAGCCGTGAAGCCAACCGGTTCAAGAATTCCCCGACCTCATCCACCCCCAGCAGAGCCACCAGTACCAGGTATAAGGACACTCCGAATGTCATACAGGCACCAAGGTGTATCAACTGGCCCTTAAGGTAGGTCAAGTCGAGCCGTGCCGCCAGCAGGATATCCAGGAAGTACACACCCAATCCCATTAAGACTGAAGCGAAGAGGATCTTGCCGAGATTAATGAACAGCCTCTTTTCGGGAAGATCAGGCAGCCGAGGTCGCAGCAGCCAGTAAGCCAGGCACATGTTGACCAAAGCCGCCAGGCTGTTGGACAGGGCCAGGCCTCCATGCTGCAAATAGCGTATGAGGATGAGGCTGAGGATCAGGTTGATGATCACCACCGCAATGCTGATCTTGACCGGGGTTTTGGTATCATGCAGGGCGTAGTAGGTGCGGTTGATCACATTGTATGCCCCTTGGGCGAACAGCCCGAAGATGAAAAACTGGAGGGCGAAAGCGGTCATCTGGGTGGACTGGGCGTCAAAGGCACCGCGCTCGAAGAGCACCCGCACGATGGGGGCACTCAGGACAAACAGCCCGACTGCGGCCGGGATGGTAAAAAGCCCCACCAGGTTCAGCCCGAAGACCATGGTATCCCCCAGCCCCTTGTGGTCACCTTTGGCGGCCAGGGCCGAGAAAGAGGGAAAGACCGCGGTATTGATGGCGACGACAAACAGGTTGAAGGGCAGGAACATCAGCTTGTTGGCAAAGTTCAGGGCTGCCAGACTGCCTTCGGACAGGGTGGAGGCCAGGATGCGGTCAATAGTTACGTAGAGCTGGTTCACACCGGTACCGATCATCACCGGAAGTACCAGTTCGCCGATTTTTCGTACCCCCGGATGCTGAAGCGACACCGAGGGATAATAACGGAGACCGCGGCCGAACATGGCCGGAACCTGGATGAGGACCTGGACTACCATGGCCAGGACTGTTCCCAGGGCCAGCCCATAGATCCCCATCTCCGGGACCAGCAGAAAGACCGACAGTATTACCGTTCCCGAAAAGGCGGCCGAGGTAAAGGCTGGCATGGTAAAATGCTGCAGGCTGTTGAGTATCCCTCCCTGGAGCATGGAGAGGGTGTACAGAAGTACGCAGGGAAACATGATCCGGGCCAGCTTTACGGTGAGGGCCTTGGCCTCGGGAGAGAACCCCGGCGCAATAAGGGATACCAGTATGGGAGCCAACAGGATTCCCAGAAGGGCAATAACGATCATCACCAAGGCTGCCAGATTGGCGATATAGCTGGCCAAACGGGATGCTTCCTCCCGCCCCTGGTTGATATTGGTGGAGGTGAAGACCGGAATAAAGGCGGTGGCCAAAGCCCCGCCCAGTATCACGTATATGAGGTTGGGAATGGTATAGGCCATCAGGTAAGCATCGGTAGCCATGGTGGTGCCGAACTCGGCGGCAATGACCTGCTCACGTATGAAGCCCATGAGCCTGCCTATAATGCTGATGGCCAGGATAAGGCCCGCAGCCTTAACCAGGGTGCTTTTCTCTGTCATTATCCCTTCCCCCGGTGCTGTTTCACAGCGTTTCCAGCCTCAGGCCGTAGGACTCTACCTCCGACCGTTCATAGATATTCTTGGTATCAACGATAAACGGTTTCTCTCCTACCAGGCTCTCCTTGAACAGAGCCAGGTTGTGGTAATCGATGCCGTGCTGCCGGGCCAGCACCAGTATGCCATGCGCTCCCTTTACCGCCTTCTCCAGGGAATCAACTTTGTACGGATAGACGGAAGGAACCGCGGGGTCGTAGGCCCTTACCGTACATCCGGCTGCCTGCAGGTGGCTGATAACTTCCCGGGCCGGGCTTATCCGATCATCGTTGGAGTAGTCTTTCATGGCAATACCCAGGACCGCCAGTATGGCTTCCCGGGGAGGAACGTCCAGGTTTTTGAAAGCCAGACCGGCTACAAAGGCGGGCACGCTGTCGTTGATCCGCCGGGCTGTTGTTGCCAGAGGCAGCTCGATCCCCATCTCCTCGGCCTTGGGCAGCAGGTAATAGAGGGCATTGGGGAGGCAGTATCCGCCCACCCCCGGTCCCGGAATCAGGAGGTTGACCCGCTCATGGGTGTTGGCCACCCTGATTACCTCGAAGATATCAATGCCCAGACTCCGGGCGAAGCGGGCAAACTCCTGGCTCATGGCAATGTTCACATCCCGGGAGATGTTCTCCATCACCTTGGCGGTTTCCACCACTTCTATCTGGCTGCCCCGGATTATCGGAGCCTTGGTGACAATGCTGATGAGGTCATGGGCTCTTTCCGTGCTTTCCTCATTGATGCCGCTTACCGCAGCCGGCATGTTCTCAAATTCATAAAAGGCCCTGCCTTCGGCTATCCTTTCCGACGAGTAGGCCAGGAAAAAGTCAGTCCCCGCCTTAAGGCCGGACTGCTCCAGGATGGGCAGGATGACATCCCGGGTGGTTCCCGGGATCAGGGTACTGCGGATGACTACCAGGTCGCCCGGCTTTAACCCCTGGGCGATGGAGCCGCAGACAGTGGTGACCGGCGACAGGTCGTGCCGTCCGTTTTCCACCGGAACCCCTACCGTGACGATGATGTTGTTACATTCGCTCATGGCCTCCATGCAGTCCAGGGTGGCGCGAAAACGCCCCGACGCCAGTTCGTCCTGCAGGATTTCCTGGATGCCCCGGTTACCGTATGACTCGAGGTGATGGGTGATCCCCCGATTCAAATCTTCAATTAATTGTCTATCTATATCGACCCCGATGACCCGGCATCCGCGCATGGCGAAGCTCAGGGCCAGAGGAAGGCCGACGAAACCCAATCCAAATACGCAGACTTTTCGCAAATTAATCCTCTCCCCTGCAATATTATGTATCGCTAACCGATGCAACCGTGGTATTCGACATATGGTCAAGTTAATTAAATTACCGGGAAGACTTGAATGCTGGATCAATCATCCCGACCGCCGAAGGTACAGAATTCAGCACTCGCGACAATGATAACAGGACGGGGGGTATTCGTCAATCATGCCGGTGAAAAGGGGGAAATTTTCAAGGGTTCGGCAAGCATCAATTTGAACCCGGACTGCTTCCGGGTCTGCTCCATATCGGACAGGTTGAACACTTTCAGCATCAACCGGGGATCAGCCTTCCAGGTGAGCTGCGATTTTATCCATCATAAAGGCCACCCGGCTTTCCCAGGAGTTCTCCCGCGCCCGGCGCAGCCGCGCAGCCTTCTTGGCCGGGGTATCGTTGAGGGCCCGCTCGATGGCATCCACGAAGCCATCAGGCCCCGAACCAAATTCCACCACATCGGCAAAGTCTTGGATTTCCGGCATCGGCACCGAAGCGATCGGCTTGCCCGAAGCCAGGTATTCGTAAAACTTCAGGGGGCTGACGGTTTCCGTCAGGCGGTTGAGCCGGAAGGGATTCAGGCAGACATCAAACCCTTTCAGGTAAGAGGGCAGTACCTGACGATCGCGCCGCCCCAGGAAAAAAACATTGGGAAGCCGGCTCAAGGATGACACATCCACCCCGGCACCGATGGGACCGATCATCACCAGCGTCCAATCCGGCCGCCGCTCGGCAACCTGCTGCAGGAGGTCCAGGTCCACCCACTCTTTGATGGCTCCGATAAACCCCAGAATCGGACGCGATATTTCCGCCATTTCCGGAGCCGGCGGGGTGGAGGGGTCATCGGCCCGCATGAAGTGGTCCACATCGGCGGCGTTGGGAGAGAGGTATATCTCCCGGCAGTAGGGTGCTTTGTCGCGATAGAGGCCCTGGGCGGTGACAAATACCAAGTCCGCTTTTTTCAGGAGTTCTCTCTCCATGGCTCGCACCGCCCGGGGGTTAAAACCCTGGTATTCCGAATGCTCATCTACACAGTCATAGACCAGGAGTTTTTCCCCCAGCTTCCCGGCCAGGGGAGCGATGCTGTGCAGGTAAGTCCACAAAATCGGACGCTTCATACCCAGGCTGTGGGCGGCGTTCCTGACCGACCGGGCAAGAATGGCCTGGTTGATGCGGTTAATCCAGGGGTAGATGTTGCTGAATGGAGGCATGACCGGGGGTGACAGCAGGAAGATATTGTCGTTAAGCCGGCGGATGCCTTCCCGCCACCGCGACCACTTCTCCCAGCAGGCGGGGTCCTTAAACGGAGACAGCCAGGATACCGGCGGTTCCACGTAAAGGATGCGGTTGGACGCCGGCAGCCGCGACATCACCTGCTGCTTGCGGGTCCACAGCGGTTCCCAGTCCACCGAAGAAATACAGATTATGTCCTGATCGTGCAGTTCCCTCATTGAATAAACTACCCTCTCTGTGTTCCCGATTGCACGCGTCAGTTCGAATCTATCACCGGGTTCCTTAACCAATAAGGTTTTCCTCTATACCTGATCTGTCATCATTGTCAATCGTCTCAGCTTATATCCTCCTTCGTGCGGAGGTCACTTTTATTGCCGGAAGATAAGACTGGTGTAAACATTTTCGGTTTGGCGTACCATTTTTTCCACCGTAAACTCCTGCGCCCGCTTTCGACCCCCGGCTATCAAGCGCTGTCGGAGAGCGGGGTCGTCCAGAAGCCAGGTGATGGCGATCGCCAGGGCATCGCTGTTTCCCGGATCCACCAGCAGCCCGCTCTCACCATCGATAATCAGCTCGGGTATGCCCCCCACCCGGGTGGCCACCACCGGGACGCCGAAGTACATGGCCTCAAGGAGGGCAAGCCCCATTCCTTCCATGAGCGAGGGAAGGCAGAGCATATCCATTACCGGGTAGAGCTCACTGATATTGGGATAATAACCAGTCATGATCACCCTGTCGACGAGGTCCAACTCTTTTATGGTCCTTTCAATGAGGCCCCGTTCCGGCCCCTCGCCCACGAGGAGAAAGAGCACATCATCATACTGGTTTACGATCTGCCGGGCGGCCTGCAGCAAGTATACGTGACCCTTAACTGCATGCAGACGGCCTACCATGGCCACTACCCGCTGTCCCGGGAGGATTCCCAGTTTCCCTCTCACCGTTGCGGGTTCATCACCGGGAACCAGCAGCGAGACGTCAAGCCCGTTGTAAATGACGTTTACCTTATCCGGGGGCACCCCCATGGTTACCAGGTCCTCTTTGACGGCTCCTGAAACCGCGATGAAGCGGTCGGTGCGGTTGTTGGTCAGCCTGGTTAAAGCCCGTGCCACCCAGGCTTCAGCCGTTGAGGAGTAGTCGTAGCGCAGCAGGCTGTGGAAGGTGGTTACGATGGGGACTCCCTCCGCCCGACCGGAGATGCGGGCTACCAGGTTGGCCCGCACCCCGTGGGTGTGCACAATGTCTATTTCCTGTTCCCTGATAAGGCGCCGTATGGGAGCCACGGTACCGAGGTCAAGCTTATGGCGCATTATCACCTCGTGGGTGGTAATGCCTTCCCGGCGGCACTGAGGCGCGAACGGCCCCCGGCACAGGCAGAGGAGCTCGGGGATAAACCTCTCCCGGTCCATGAGGCGCATAAGGGTGAGCAGGTGCCGCTCGGCTCCGCCAATTTCACCGCCGCCTATAACCTGTAAAACCTTAAGCTTCTTCATAATGCTCCCTTAAGGTGCCGGCTTTCCCTGTCGCCTGTGGCAGGGCTGCCAGGAGCCCCAGGAAAAACCAAAAGTAAGTCGCCATCATCGGAACCTCAAATATATTTTCTACGGCATTATGGGCCAGGATACCCAGAAGCCCGGCAAAAACTCCCAGTCCCAGGGCCAGGGTGTGCGGGTCGTCAACCTGATCCAGGCTGCTGCGGGCCAGGCGTATTCCGGCCACCAGCAGCAAAAGCAGGGCGCCGAGACCCAGCCATCCGGCTTCAACCCCGGTCTTGAGGTAGAAATTATCGGTGTAAAAAGAGTCGTTGGGATAGTAACGCGCAGCCACCGCTCCGCCGAATCGTCCCAGCCCAACACCGGTCGCCGGCGCACTCTGCCAGGTGGCCAGGGTTTTGGTCCAGCGGCCGATACGCCCGCCCCGTTCGCTGGAAGCCATGTATTCGGGGGTGGTCATATAAGCCAGGCGGTCGTAAACCGAGGGCACCGCGACCGGGGTCAGCACAGCCACTATCAGCAGACCCCAGAGGATGCGCCGGTCCAGCCACAGCCCCAGGAGGATTACGGTGACCCCCAGGGACAGCCAGGCTCCCCGGGAGAGGGTGAAGACCAGGCAGGCCAGCATGGTCAGGAAAACCCCGCCGTAAACAACCTGTTTAAGGCTGCTCCTGCTGGTCAGCATGCTGGACAATGAAACCGGGATGGCCAGTACCAGAAGGCTGCCCAAAACATTGGGACTGCCGATAATGGAGAAAACCCGGGTGGTTATGCTGGTTTCCACCTTGCTGTCATACCATGACTTGGGAATCTCCACCCCGACATAATACTGATAGACTCCGTACAAGGCCACCATGAAAACCACCAGCAGAAATACGTCGCAGAGCCATTTGAATTGAGCCCGGTTGAAAAGCAGATTGGCCGCCACAAAGAACCAGAGGGTATACTGCAGGTAAACCCGCAGCCCTTCCACCGCCGGGGCGGTTTCCGGAGATTTAATTATAAAAAGGAAGACATAAACGACAAGGTAAAACAGAAACGGGAGCAGAAGCCCCGTCCCCCGCAGCGTGAGATTCTGCAGTCCGACCCTCACCAGCAGGATTCCCGCAATCAGGATGAACAAAAGTTCATCCCAGACTCCCACCAGAAGAGGGTATGGGGAATAGGTGCGCAGTACGTAATCAACCAGGCAGTAGGCGACCACCAGGAACAGGCTGTATTCCATACCCGGTCGTTCCCCGGGTGCCGTTTCCCGGTACCCGTTCCACCAGGCCAGGAACTTGCCGACAAGGCTGACCCGCCGCCATTCCCGGGTGGGACGCCAGACAACGAGCAGCAGTCCCAGCAGGAGGAGGCAGACCTTTACCGCCAGAGCAGATCCCCGGGACTGGTTAACCGCCAGGTCCGCCCCCACCGCGAGAGCAAGCACCAGACCCACTGCCGCTTCCGGACGGGAGAGGAGGACACTGCCGTCAATCAAAGGTCGTGCCCGGTCTCCGAGGAACCAGAGGAATCTCAGGAGCCGGTCCCACCACCGAACGAAAATGGTGCCGATCAGACCGGGTTCAGCCGTACCGCTTTGGCATCCCCCGCGAACCAGCCAGGAAAGAAACCAGCTCCCCCGGAGCAGGTCGCGCACCCGATCAGCAATCCACTTAAGTATTTTTATTATTAATGAGCTTTCCACCAGAGCGGGCTGCAGTCGGATTTTAAGCAGCCAGCCCAGAAAGAAACTCCCTGCCAGCCAGCGATGCAACAGGGTCATAGCTACTTCACTTCCACAGAGAGTATAGTCGCCTTGAGTTCCACCGTGCGGGTCTTTACGTAATAATCATCTTTACCCGCCCGCACCTGCTGTCCCCCTAGCATTATCTGGTGGGGGCTGACCGCAGTGGTTTCACCTTCGATTACTAAAAAAATATCCTTGCGGAAAGGGTTCTCGGTCAGGATCATGCTGCCGTCGGGTTTGCTGACCGTGGTAGCCGCCTTCTTAACCTCGATGTCTTTTATATATACCGGCACCAGTTGATTGTTGGCCACCAGCTGGTCACCCACCTTGAGATTGGGGACCACATCCGGGTAAACGAAGGGGCATACCACCTTGAGCTGCACGGTCTTGGGGGCTACCGCCGTATCCGGACCCCGTCCGCGATAAAAGACCCCGACGACCACCAGAACGACCGCCAGGATAATGGCAATGTCGATTATGCTTACTTTGCCGAACAGCCTGCCCTGCTTGTCTAACATAACAACCTCCATTTTTGTCTTCGCATTTGAGATATATAGAACAGTATAGCAGAAACCCTACCCGGTCTTCACGTTTTCCGCAAAGAACCAGGCTGCGGACGAGGACTTCATACCCAACTGGATGTAACTGGCATTGATTTATCCCGGTTTTATCTAATAAATCAGCCTTCTACATGTCGAAATTTTGTTCCGGCAAAAAAGGTAACCACAAACGGCTGTAGAAATACCCAATAATTATATTGGTACTGTGTTCACCATTGGTGGTGTTACTGCAGCTCGTTACCGCAGTTGATAGATACGGCCTCAGGGGGAAGCATGGATGAATTTGCCCGGTGGACAGGCAGGTAGGTCAGTGCTAGAATTTGTCTAGGTTGTGGGGGTGGAGAATGTATCATGGAAAACACCTTCCCTATTTACGTCCCGGGTGTAATAATTGCGTTTATTCTGGCGTATTTAGTTATGCCGGTGATTATTAAGCTGGCGTTTCGCATCGGGGCTGTAGATCAGCCGAGTGCGCGCAAGGTACACAGTCAACCCATGCCTCGTCTGGGCGGTACCGGTATATTTTTGGCATTTGTCCTGGTGGTTGTGGCCACCGTAAACGTGGATCGAATCCTAATGGGGATCCTTTTGGGCGGAACTGCGGTGTTCCTGGTAGGGGTCTTGGACGACATCTACCGTTTGAGCCCCTGGGCCAAACTCGCCGCCCAGATTGCAGCCGCTCTGATTGCAGTTTACTGCGGGGTCCGGGTTGATGTGATGACCAATCCCTTTGATGGAGTTTTGCAACTGGGCGCCCTGAGCATCCCCCTTACACTCCTGTGGATTATCGGGATTACCAATGCCGTCAACCTGATCGACGGCCTCGACGGTTTGGCGGCCGGGGTGTGCGCCATAGCAGCCGTTACCATTGGAATTGTGGCCTGGAAGGGCAACCAAGTGGTTATTGCTTACGTGGCTCTGGTGCTGACCGGGGCAGTATTAGGGTTCCTGCCTCACAATTTCCACCCGGCCCGGGTATTCATGGGTGACTCGGGCTCGATGTTCCTTGGTTTTGTCCTGGCTTGTCTGTCGGTATCGGGGCTGGCCAAGGGGGCAACCCTGATCTCATTGTGTATACCGGTAATTATCCTGGGTATACCGGTGTTTGATACCCTGTTTGCCATCATACGGCGGGTGAACAACCAGAAGCCCATATTTGGAGCGGATAAAGACCACCTGCACCATCGTCTGATGGAAATGGGCATGAGTCATCAAATGAGCGTGATTGTAATATATATCGTAAGCGCCTTGCTGGGAGGAGCGGCGGTGGTAATGGCTTATGTAAGCAGCCCCAAAGCCTTGCTGGTACTGGCGGCGGTCTTGATCCTGATGATCATTGGGGCCCGCAGGGTGGGAATCATCGGCCGGGGTTCCGGGATAAAGGAACGTTTCCCGGAGGAGGGCCGCTATTCCAAACGCCTTTGATTGCCTCCAAAGGCCAGTGAAGAAACCGCGCCGGCAGCGGGTCGGGACGTTGTCGATTGTGTGGCAGATTTGCTGCCGGTTTTATGGTGCAATAGCCGGCCGGTATGGTAGAATTCAAGACAGGCAAGGATCGCAAGGGGATTTATATGGTTAAAAACCGCTTACCGGTTACAGGGGGCGAGGAAGAATGAAAAAAGAGACCAACGCGAGGAAGAAAAAAAGTACACCGCGATATAAGAAAATTCTGGCTGTGATTGCAATATTCATCTTCTCTTTTATTGTGGGCTGTTCTCTTCCCCAGTTGGCCGGCCTGAACCTCAGGGGTTCCGGCGAGGAAGTGGGGGATGAACCCGAGATAGCAAAGGGCGAGCCGGTAAATATCCTGCTCCTGGGTATAGATGCGAGGCCCGGGGAAACCAACGCCCGCACCGACACCATGATGCTGGCCTGTATAAACCCGGAACTGCAAAAGGTAGCGCTGATCTCAATTCCGCGCGATACCCGCGTGGATATACCGGGTTCGGGGGACAACAAGATCAACAGCGCCAATGTTGTGGGCGGTCCCAAAGCGGCCTGCAGGGCGGTTGAAAAACTGCTGGGCACCAAGGTTGATTACTATGTGCTGACCAATTTTAACGGTTTTGTTAATATAATAGACATCCTGGGCGGGGTAACCATCGATGTGGAAAAAGACATGAAGTACCTTGCCGAGGGTATAAACCTTAAAAAGGGAGTCCAGCACCTGAATGGCAAGGATGCCCTGGCCTATGTCCGTTACCGGGGGGATGCGCTGGCCGACATCGCTAGAACCGAGCGGCAGCAGAAGTTCCTGAAGGCCGTTGCCGAAGAAATGTTCAAAACCAAAACCATCTTGAAAATTCCTGCTCTGCTTCCGGAACTCAAGAAAAATGTAGAAACCAACATGGGTACCAAAACCATGCTGGAGCTGGCGAAACTGGCCTTGAAGTTTTCTCCCGACGACCTGGTGGCTCAGACCCTGCCGGGATACTTCTATGATGATCCGGATACCGGAGCGAGTTACTGGATTGTTGACAAGACCAAATCCAAAGAGCTTATCGCCAACCTGATGGATGGCCGTAGGGTCGCGGTAATCCAGGAATCACCCTACCCGACAGTGCCTAAGAACCGGAACCAGGTTACCGGCAATCAAGGAACGCCGGGCCAGGATCCCCGGGAAACCGAAAAACCGGAAGAACCACAGGGGCCTGGTGATGGCTGGATACCGGAAGATCAATGGGATGAACCCGGCGAGGACCCGGTGGTAACTCCGCCGGAGGACCCGGCGTCACCCGGACAGGTTAAGGACCCCGTGCCCCCAACCAACCCGGTTGATCCGGGATACAACATGGGGCCGGACGGCTACGTGCAGTCGGCCGGATAGACAGGGATACACTCTATTGAGTATGACAGGATGCTTCCGCCGCCGGTGACGGCTTACCCGTTATTCGATGCAATACTTGGCCATTTTTCGGTACAAGGTCATACGCGAGATGCCCAATTCCTCTGCGGCCTTGGTCTTATTATTGTTGTTTTTCTGCAGACAATTTCTGATTAACTGCTCCTCCAGCGCATCTTTGCTGGTCTTTAGCCCCTTGCGTGAAGAAACCCCGCTGTTTTGACGGGGAATGGTTATATGATCAACGTCAAGCACACTCCCCGTGGCAATGTAGATGGCCCGCTCAATCACGTTGTTCAGTTCCCGGATGTTACCCGGCCATTCATAGTTGGCCAGCATTTCCAGGGCCCGATCCGTAATTCCGGTTATTTCCTTGCCCAGGCGGGGGCTGATGGTCGTGATGAAATGATGAACCAGTTCGGGGATATCTTCCACTCTTTCGCGCAGCGGCGGTATTTTAATATTTATTACTTCCAGCCGGTAATACAAATCAAGCCGGAAATTGCCCTTCTTAACCTCTTCCAGCAGATTTTTGTTGCTGGCGGCGATGATACGCACATTAACCGGAATTACTTCTCTTCCGCCCAATCTTACCACCGTACCTTCTTCCAACAAGCGCAGCAGCGATCCCTGTAAATCCAGGGGCATTTCTCCGATTTCATCAAGAAAGATCGTACCCTGATCAGCAAGTTCGAATTTTCCGGGATTACCGCCTTTACGGGCGCCGGTAAAGGCGCCTTCTTCGTAACCGAACAATTCGCTGGAAATCAATTCGCGTGGCAGTGCGGCACAGTTAATAGCGAAAAATGGTTCACGGGCTCGGCTGCTGGCATTATGAATCGCCTGGGCAAACATATCCTTGCCGACTCCGCTTTCCCCCTGCAATAATACGTTCGAATTGGATTTGGAAGCGATTTCGGCGCTCATTAAAGCATGCTTGAATTCGGCACATTTGCCGATGATATCTGCGAAAGTGATGGTAGCACGGGCTCCCGATACTCTCTCGATCAGTTTCTTATACTGTTTCATCGGTTGGAGGATTATCACCGTGCCCAGCACTTTGCCGTTGTTGTCGCTAAGCGGTGTTGAGCTGATTGCCACCTTAACCGTGCCGTTTCTGTGCTTGATGATTACGGGCTCACCGGAAAGCCGTTTTTTACCGGTTATTCGATCAATAAAGAAATCATTGCCGGGATACAGTAATTCCGTTATTGGTCGGCCGACTGAGTGGTTGTAATCGATTCCGAGATTGCGAGCCGCCACCAAGTTGAGATGAGTGATTCTGAATTCACGATCCAGGGTTAAGACCCCTTCAGACATTGATTCCATAATGGCGGTTTTATGGAGATTGGCCATTTCGCTGTTCTGATAGGCTTGGTGGAGAGCCATTTGGCGCTCGATGGCTTTGGCTGCGGCTACGGCTACGCCAAGATTGTACCTGTCTTCCATATAGTATGGACTGGCAATGCCGAAGACGCCTATCACCTCACCTTCATCATTGAAAATGGGGGCCGATGCACTGTGGGAAAAGGTAACAACCCGACAATAGTTCTCATATCTGGATAAGCGAACGGGCTTTTTCAGCACCACCGCCAGTGAACCGCTGTTGGTTCCCATCACCTGTTCCGACCAGTTGGCTCCCTCAACCAGATTGGAATAACCGGCTACTTCCAAAGCCTTTTCCTCGCCCAGGGTTGAGATTATGTAATTCTCGCTGTCCTCCAAAAAGAAAACAAAGTTCGTATCCCGCATAAACTGGTCCAGGTATTTCATCATTACTGTTGCCTGTTCCAGCAGAGCCTTGTTGTTCCTCTTCCTTTCTTCCAGTTCGGCAGGGCTTAAAACCACATCGCACCGGGGTTTGTAAGGATCTACCCCGAAAGACCTGCTGCGAGCCCAGGACTGCCTGATCTCCTCCGATAGCGTTATTCCTTGGCAGTAACCGTTTTTATGCAGGGACTCCCAAATCTTCAAGGTCTCGTCCAATTCGGATCCCCTCACCCTTGCTGTTATGGGTTAAATGCTCCTGTTGTATCCGTTATGTTACACATATGCAATACAGAATCTGACTGTGTTACAATAATTGCTTTCTCAGATAGTAATCGTAATTAACTACTAACACCATCGTAACCATCTGTCAAGAGCTTGGTTTTGCCAACTTTACGCGGTAATGCAGCAATACATGCAATCCTGTATATAGCCGGGAATTAGCTGTCCATATCGGTTCTGGTGTCGGCGTGGCTTGAAGTCCAAGGACCACGGTGGAAAGGATGGCCGTAACAATTGTGATATAAATGCAACATTATTGTTACGAGTTTTCGGCGGGAGGAATGTATATTGATGCCCGAAATCACAGTATTTGACATGATTGTCAGCGTTGGCATAAAAATTGCAATACGCAAATATTGGATTAATAAGCAATATTTAAAACAAATAAACGCCGGGGGGTTAAAGCAGAACTGCAGGGCTTATGTAAAAACGGGATTAGGGATTTGGAACTGCTTCGTTATCGCCTCATAAAACAGTAAAGGAGGTGGTCTCAACAATAGGGCTTGAAGGTTTAGTGCCAGTATAGCAACTGATGAGGAATATGTAGCAGCCGTGTTTATCAATCGAAAACACGCGACCAGGATTTGGGGTCCAAATTGGGTTCAGGTTGAATCGAAATCAAACAGAAAGGGTGGTATTGTGACGAAAGGTGAAGGGACCTTTAAGGAGCGTGCTTTAATCGGATTGGTAGTAGGTCTCGTTTTGACGGCTGGCGTTTTTTTACTGGAATTATTGAAATTTGAACTGGTTTGGCCGCTGGTGTTGATTCCGGTATTCTTTTTCCTGGTTGGAAATGACTTTGAATTCACCTCGGCACCTGATTTACGGAAGCTGCTGCCGATTGTCCTCGGTGCAATCAACGGCATGGCTTTAATATACGCATATTTGTTTGAAGCCAGTAAATTGGTTCCTCTGCTGGGGGCAACCTGGGGAACCCTGCTTGCTGTTTTTATTAATTTTTTCTACATCATTGGCTTTCGCAAGCTCTTGAAGGGTTTAATTAACAATGTTTACGCTTTGACATATTTTACCGTCTCGCTTGCTTTCGTGGATAAGGTAAACACCCACCTTCAATGGACTATATCGGCAATAATCGGCTGCGCGGTTGCAGTCGCCATCTTGTATGCGGTTGGTGCGGTTATAAAACCGCCTGCACAGAAGGATGTTGAGGCTTAACCAGAACATCAGGGGATTTCGGCGGTTTAATGCTGATGACAAAAGCCGGTACTTATGTATAGGTTAATCCTTTCCCATGGTTTTATAAGAAAGGAGTGGTATTATGAGCACAGTTTTTGCTGAGAGGTCAACGCAGAATGTCATGTCGCCCAGGATTGCGCGGCTAAAGCAAAAGTTGATGGACAGCGCCTATGAGGTGGATATTGAACGGGCCAGGTATTACACTCAGGCCTGGAAGGAGTCGGAACACGAGCCTCCGGCCATGCGTGCCGCAAAAGGGTTGAAGAAGACGCTTGAAAACATGACCATCAGGATCGACGATGATGAGCTCCTGGTGGGTGCAAAGACCTTCAAACCTGTAGCCAGTGTATTGGGAGTGGAAAGAGGCACAACGATGCTCAACGCCGCAATACGAAAAGCCATGTTGAAACGGGAAGGCCAGCTCACTCCGCAGATATCCATGCTCTTATCCGGTTTGGGCGGGCACAGCGAGGAGTTTGACCGTGAGATTTTCAACATGCCGGATGAAGTATACCGTGAACTGAAGGAAGAGATTCTCCCCTACTGGGAGGGGAAAGACCTCAGGAGCATGAAGGCGGCCTTATGGAAAAAACGGGGCGTTGACCCGGATCTCACCGAGCTGGCTTACAGCATCGATCTGCAGGGGCACATCATTGTTGGTGTCAAGCGGGTACTTGAAATCGGTTTTAAAGGCATAGGGGAGTGGGCTCGAAAGGCCGCAGCAGAACTGAGTCCGGGCGACAAGGACTGCAGGCAGCGGAAGGATTTCTATGAGGCGGTGCAGGTGTGTGCGGAGGCGGTATGTAATTTCTCCAATCGGTATGCGGAACTGGCCGAAAAAATGGCCGAGGATGCTGAAGGCCAGAGGAAAAAGGAACTGCTGGAAATAGCCGAACGCTGCCGCTGGGTACCGGCCAATCCGCCTCGCAGCTTTATCGAGGCACTCCAATCGGTGTGGATGACCCAGGTAGTCCTGACCATCTCCTACGGTGATGACAGCGTCCAAACCATCGGCAGGCTCGACCAATGGCTGTATCCCTACTATAAAAATGATATTGAAAAAGGGATACTCACCCGGGATCAGGCGCGGGAACTCCTGGAAGAACATCTGATCAAGGTGTCCCATTTCCTGGTTTTCGGCCACAACAACATCACCCTGGGAGGGGTCGACCGTAACGGGGAAGATGCGGTTAATGAGCTGTCCTACCTTTACCTTGACGCTCATGAATCCCTGGGCGGAGGACTCCGGAAAAGCTTCAGCGTACGGATTTCGCCAAAAACGCCGCGGGATTTCGTCAAGCGTGCCGCCAGAACCTACCGCCAAGGGGCCGGAGTCGCGTTTTACAATGACGAGGTGATTATCAGAGACCTTCTGGTAGACGGTTATTCGCTGGAAGATGCAAGGGATTATGCATTAGTGGGATGCGCGGAACCTACCGGAAGCTGCAACAACAATGGCTATACTGCCGGTACCGGTACCTATCTGATGCCGGTGTTGGAGTTGGCTCTGTTCGAAGGATGCCGGCTGCGAGACGGGAAACGCATCGGAGCGCCTACTCCGAATGTCGCCACCTTCACCTCTTTTGAAGATGTGAAAGAAGCGTTTGTGGGGCAACTGACTTACATCGTGGATGCGGCGGTACGACACGGGGACATGAAAGATCAGATAATTGCTGAGTATTTCCCCTCTCCCTTGCTTTCATCGACCATCGAGGGCTGTTTGGAAAGCGGTTATGATATTGCCCAGGGAGGCGCTCGTTACAATCATGTTACCCTGGGGACCCAGGCCCTGGGCAGTGTTGTGAATTCACTCGCCGCCATCCGCTGGGCGGTTTTTGAGGAGAAGCTTCTTACCATGGAGGAACTGCTCGACCACCTGCGCAACAACTTTGCGGGTGCGGAAAACATCAGACAAATGTTGATACATAAAGCTCCAAAATACGGAACCGATGATCCCAAGACCGACGAACTGGCCCAGTGGGTTATGGAGGTCCTGGAGAAAACGGTTAGAAGCCACAGATCTCCGGTGCTGGGAGGACCCTATCGTCCGATAATGATGTCGTCCGGAACCCAGGTCATCGAAGGATTCCTGTGCGGGGCTTCGGCGGACGGCAGATTGGCGGGCCAAGCGGTATCCAACGGGATATCCCCCGCCAACGGCACCGAGCGCAACGGGGCCACCGCGGCCATGCATTCGGTGGCCAAGGCGTGCAAGGCTCATATGAGTGCCGGTTCCACCTTCAATATGACCATATCACCCGTGATGTTTAAGACCGAGGAAAACCTGGAGAAGTTCACCGGCATGTTGCTGGCTTATTTCGAGTTGGGAGGGAGGCAGATTCAGATCAATCCCGTAACGGTCGAAACATTAAAGGATGCGCAGAAGAACCCGCAGAACTATACTGACCTGTTAGTCAAGGTTACGGGATATTCATTCCGCTTTATAGATTTATCTACAGCCTTGCAGAACGACATAATCGCACGCACCGAATTCTCGGAGATTTAAAGATGAGCGAGGCAACCGGGGGCGCGACCGAGAAAAGGAGAAGGAGATGATTTTTTGACTGCAGCCGCTGAGATAAGGGGAATGGTTTTCAACATTCAGCGTAACTCCACCGAGGATGGACCGGGCATTCGTACCACGGTTTTTATGAAGGGCTGTCCCATGCACTGCCCATGGTGCCATAATCCCGAAAGCATCAAATTGTCTCCGGAATTGGTTTGGTACAGTATTCGCTGCATTGGGGTCCAGGCCTGCATAAAGGACTGCCCCAAAGATGCTCTCACCCTTACCCAAGATGGCATTGTCATTGACAGAAGCCGCTGTGATGCGTGCGGACAATGTGTGGCGGCTTGCCCTGCCAATGCGCTTGAGATCCTCGGTAAACGTATGACGGTGGATGAAGTCTCCGCGGCAGTGTTGCGGGACCGGATATTCTATGAAAAATCCGGAGGGGGTATTACCTTGTCCGGCGGAGAGCCTTCCCTGCAGCCCGGATTTGCAGCCGCCTTGATGCAGGTTATGCGGCGGGAAGGTATCCACGTGGCCCTCGACACCTGCGGCGGGACGAAATGGACCGTTTTGGAGCCGTTGGTAGAGCTCGCCGACCTTATTTTGCTGGATCTCAAGATGATGGATGAGGATAAACATCTGAGGGTCCTGGGGGTTTCTTTGGATACCGTATTAAACAATGCCCGAGTAATTGCCCGTAAAGGGAAGAATCTCTGGGTGCGCACCCCGGTTATTCCCGGATACACAGACAGTGAAGATAATATCCGGCGGATTGCCCGTTTTATAAAAAACCATCTGCCCAACACAACCAGGTACGATCTGCTGGCCTTTAACAATACCTGTTCTGCAAAATACCGCCGACTGGGTCAGGTCTGGAGCATGGAAGAGGAAAGTCAGATCTCGAAAGAAAGAATGGATATGCTTGCCGCGATAGCGAAGGAAGAAGGCCTCAATTTTGTTCATTGGTCGGGGATGACAAAATCAAGTAAACATTAATGGATTGTTACTTTTCATGTAATCAAGTGGGGGCCACGGATATATGGAAGGGCGCGTGTCACGGTTGAGAAAGCATCTGTTCGCGTTATCTAATAGAAACCACAAGGGCAAGGGTGCAATTGTCGGTGGAGTATCCAGTCGACACCGAAAAAGTATGGTGTGGTAATTTAAGTACAAAGATTACAATCCATGGAAGGAGAATCGAGAATGATTATTGATGCCCATGTCCACTGGTGGAAAAAAGGTTTTCTGATGCCCGATGAGTTTTGGCCCGCTTTTACGGCCGGCCTGGCGTACGCCTACTATGTTCCCTGCGGCATTAACATGACCCCCGAGGAACTGGAGAAATCATTCCTCGATCCGGACGGGAGCGCTCTGCTGCAGCGGATGGATGAGGCGGGAATTGACAAGTCCATCCTCCTGCCTTTGGACCTGGCCATAGTCAACCAGCAGGAAGCCCCGATGGACATTGTATCGATTAACCGCGAATATGCGGAACTGGCTCAAGCCCATCCCGATCGACTGATAGCTTTCTTTTCCATGGATCCCCGCCGGGAAAACGTGGATAAGCATTTCCTTACCGCGGTTCAGGATTGGGGCATGAAGGGGCTCAAGCTGTATCCTCCTACCGGATTTTTCCCGGCTGACGACTGCTGCACTGAATTGTACCGGATTTGCTTGGAAAGGAACCTGCCGGTGGTTTTTCACTGTGCCATTGCCGGCATGTCGCCGCAGGACCATGGCCATCCCAACAACTACCGTGCGCTGGCCGAGAAGTTCCCCGGCTTAAAGATGGTACTGGCCCATGCGGGAGGCAGCGATGTTCTGAATCCTGAGGTTTACCCATTTGCTCCCGGAAAGGCCGAAGCCAGTTCCTGGTTTGATCAGGCAGTAGATCTGGCTGCGGACTTTGACGGCGTCTACCTGGACATTTCCGCCTGGGAGGTTTTCGACGACCAAAAGATCGAGGAATACCTGCAGCGGATTATTAACCGGCTGGGATCGTTGGACCGGGTTCTCTTTGGCACCGACTACCCCATCTTTTTCGGGATGACTTCCTCTCGGGACTGGGTTAACCGCATTAAGGGCTTAAACATTCCCGAGGACGAAAAAGCCAAGCTGATGGGCGGTAACGCCGCCAGGCTGGTGGGGCTGTAGCCCTTTGAACCTCCAACGGGAATTTACCCTGAACGTCCCAGTGACGAGATGTAAAATTGGGGCCGTAACCACTGACGCCTCAACCTCTCCGCGCAGGAAAAGGGTACATTTCTACGATAAATAGAATATTCTTGCAGGATTTCTTGATTGTCATACAGAAACCATACATCACTACTGCATAATTAGTTCTTAATACATAACGAGGTAACCAATGAAACTGCACAGATACATACTGGTGGTCCTGGATGT
>JAKOVY010000074.1 GCA_029781825.1 Bacillota bacterium
GAGTCTGGACCGTGTCTCAGTTCCAGTGTGGCCGTACACCCTCTCAGGCCGGCTACTGATCGTCGCCTAGGTAGGCCATTACCCTACCTACTAGCTAATCAGACGCGGGCTCATCCTTAAGCGGTAGCATTGTTAAGAGGCCACCTTTCCTGCCAGAAACATGTGTCCCCGGCAGCACATGCGGTATTAGCAGTCGTTTCCAACTGTTATCCCCCACTTAAGGGCAGATTACCCACGCGTTACTCACCCGTCCGCCACTAGGATTCAGAATCGCCAGGCTTCATCTGAATCCCCGTTCGACTTGCATGTGTTAGGCACGCCGCCAGCGTTCGTCCTGAGCCAGGATCAAACTCTCCATATAATTCTTCGCCAGAATTACCGGCTCTAGCGCTTCGCTCCTTAGAGCTTCCTTACTTAGCACTAGGTTCCACTGTTTAGTTTCCTAAGAACCAGGCGCTCCCGCGCGCAAGTTTTATCTTATCATGTCCTCGCCTGTCGCGTCAACCCTTTCTCCCGGCTGACCTTTATTTCCAGGCTCGGTCTCCTCTCCCTGCGGCTCCCCGCCGCGAAAGTTATATTATCATGCCCCCCTTCCCTCAGTCAAGGCCCTTTTGTCCCCTTTTCCCGCTTATATATCGTTCTAAAAAACGCCCTGCTTAGTTCCTATAATTATAAGACGAGCTGACGGCAAATTATTTCACTGAAGCTTCTTAATGCTCCTTCTTCCTCTGGAGGCGTTCTACCCTGATAGCGCAGTCCGGGCAAACGATCTGACATATACCGCACCCGGTACAGCCTTCCTTATCCCGCAAAAAAACAGTAGGGGTTCCGTAAACCCCCAATTTATCGGACCACACGAGAACTCCGGTCGGACATTTTTCTTTACAAAGTCCGCAACCTTTGCACAACTCGGGGAAGAGATGAAATATGGCCTTACTGCCTTTTTCGGTCATTACCTCGTACTCGCGCAAACCATTTCCCCTCCTTTTAACCGGTTCTGAACCAGGGCCCGGCCTGCTTCTATCGCCTTGTGGTTCATTTCTCTCAGTTCAGGATTCTTCTCGAATTTATAACCCAGTTTCTTTTCCAGAGCAGTACGGGTTGCCGCAACCGGAATCATATCGGTCAGTTCCAGAACGGCCCCCATTATGATAACGTTAAGAACACGTGTATTCAGTTCCTTGGATTTTTCTACCGCCGGTATATCGAGGATCATACCGTACTGGTCCGGGAGGTCTCCTTCATTGACTTTGAATGAGGAGTCATACATAAAAATCGTATCCGGTCCCGAATACATGCGGGTTCTGGCTATAGCTCTCTGACTGAGGGCCGCTATCACATCGGCCTTGTTGAATTTAGGTGCACCGATCCTGCGATCGCTGACCTGCAGGAAGGCTATCGAGACCCCGCCCCTCTGCTCCAGGCCGAAGTTGGGAATATATATGGCCTGCTTTCCCTCTTCATAGGCGGCTTCCGCCATGATTTCGGCAACCGATTGAACCCCCTGGCCTCCTTCTCCGGCCAGGACTACTCGTACTAATCTCATCCTAACCCTCTTTCCTGAATGGACTCTTCAATTCTCCAACCGGGTAAAAAGCTCCCATCTTATCCTCCAGCCAGTCCCAGGTCTGCTTGGCATTGGTCCTCCAATTGGTGGGACAGGTTGACAGGGCTTCAACAAAAGAAAAACCGTTCCCTTCCATCTGGTTTTGGAGAGCTTTCTTGATGAATCCCTTTAACTGCCGGTATTTCGCTACCGTCCCCCGGGCCACATAAGCACCGTCACCCGTTATACTGCTGATCATCTCCGGTCCCATGGTAGGATGACCTGTCAATGCGGGATCACGCCCAAAAGGGGTGGTCTCGGTCTTCTGTCCCGGAAGGGTGGTCGGCGCCAATTGTCCGCCGGTCATGGCATAATTGGTGTTATTGGCCAGGATAAGGGTTATCTTCTCATTTCGGATGGCTGAGTTTACCAGGTGCTGCGACCCTATGGAGTAACCGCCGCCATCACCCATGTAACCGACACAGATCAGTTCCGATCGGGCACGTTTTATTCCTACCATCACCGGTGTAGTGCGTCCGTGATGGGTTTGAGTGCTGTCCAGAGCGAAAAAATTCCAGGACAACAGAGAACAACCGATATCGCATCCGTAAACCGTCCGGTTTTGAATGCCGAGTTCGTCAATTGCTTCTCCCAACGCTTTTAATATCAAAGGATGGCCGCATCCGGGACAGAATTTGTGC
>JAKOVY010000131.1 GCA_029781825.1 Bacillota bacterium
GATAGGCCCTGTTGCTTTAATCGTAAAATGTCCACAATCGTCGCCACCTCCGTCAATTTTGGCCTCACTCCCTTGCTCTGGTTTGGTGTGCTTCCATCAGAGCATCAATTAGGGGGTGAGCCTTGTTTTACCTGCTCTGTCAGTTGAAGGTTGACGACTTTTCGTGGCCATTTATGCCGATTTTATACTGGCCATTAACAGATGGTCAGCATTGCTGATGCATTTGATGCAATGACTTCTGAACGTCCATATCAAAAGAAGCTAAGCATAAACGAATGCTGGACAGAAATGGAAAGATGCTGTGGAACCCAATTCGATCCGGAATTGCTGCGGATGTTTCGCTCCATCATTGACGGTATTGATGATATGAGGTTTACAATCGACGCAGATTACCTGCCAAGATTATTAAACATGCGCTAGTTATTCTGGCCATTAAACTAAGATTGGCTCTTGTTATGCGATCGTTTCAAACAGGTATAGAACTAACCAACCTCAGTACCGATTAGTTATCAGTTACCAAGGCAACACATCTTCCTCCGCATATCCCCCTATAATGCCCAAAACTAAGCCATAAGCGAAGCAAACGGGGGTAATGCCGCATGTCTGTGAACCTGAGTTCACCAACCGGCTAGGTACCGCCGAGATTTTTTCCCAAATTTGAATCCAACCGCTTAAAAACCAACCTAGATAGTCACCCGCTTAAATACTGGCCCCCATGAGCTTGCAAAAAGCGTCATGATTAAGATCAAAGACAACTTGTCCGCGTCCGAGAACCACAATGTTCCAAGAGAAACGCATCTTCCTCCGCATAATCCCCCTATAATATCCAAAACTAAGCTAAAAGCATAGTAACAGGAGTGAGTCCGTATGTCCGAACCTGAATTCACCAACCGGCTGATTAACGAGAAATCCCCCTATCTTTTGCAGCATGCTCATAACCCGGTGGATTGGTATCCTTGGGGCGAGGAGGCTTTTGAGAAAGCGAAACAAGATGACAAGCCTATTTTCCTTAGTATTGGGTATTCCACCTGCCACTGGTGTCATGTCATGGAACGGGAGTCGTTTGAGGACCCGGAAGTGGCGGAGGTCTTGAACCGGGATTTTGTGGCCATCAAGGTGGACCGGGAAGAAAGACCGGACCTGGACCATATATACATGAGTTTCTGCCAAGCTTTAACCGGACATGGGGGATGGCCGCTTTCGGTTTTCCTCGGTCCTGATAAGAAGCCTTTTTTTGCCGGGACTTACTTCCCGAAAGAGTCCAGAGCCGGTATGCCGGGATTTATCAGCATATTAAATGGAATCAGCCATGCATGGAAAACCCGGCGTGATGATCTGCTCCGGCAGGGTCAATCGGTGTTGCAGCATATAACCCGGCCGGAAGCGGTTCAGACCGGTAACACCATAACCCGGGAAGACTTGAGCAGGGCCTGCCGCATCCTGAGACGCACCTTTGATCAGGAATACGGAGGCTTTGGCCGTGCTCCCAAGTTCCCCACACCGCATCTGCTGTCCTTCCTCTTGCGTTATGGGGTGTTGAACAACGAGCAAATGGCCATTGATATGGCGGTCAAAACCCTGGACGGGATGTACCGGGGCGGAATCTACGATCATATTGGCGGTGGGTTCAGCCGCTACTCGACAGATGAAAAATGGCTTGTGCCGCACTTTGAAAAGATGCTATATGATAACGCTTTGCTGCTCATGGTTTACGCCGAGGCCTATCAGCTGCTCGGCCGGGAAGAGCACCGAACGGTGGTTGAGGAAGTTGCGGCCTATATACTGCGGGAAATGACTGATCCTGAAGGCGGATTCTATTCGGCGGAAGATGCAGATTCGGAAGGCGTGGAAGGTAAATATTACCTGTGGACACCCGCCGAGGTGCTGGAAGTCCTGGGAGAGAAAGACGGACGCGAGTTTTGCAAGCTTTATGACATTACCGAAACCGGCAACTTCGAGGGTAAAAGCATTCCCAACCTGATTAAGACCCCTCTGGAGCAGGTAAAGCAGAGGAAGCCTGCTCTGAAAGTTGCTCGGCAGAAGCTCCTGCAGAGCCGGAACAATAGGATTCATCCCCATAAGGATGACAAGATACTGACCTCATGGAACGGCTTGATGATCGCGGCCCTGGCCAAAGCTTCCCGAATCCTTAAAGACGCCGCCTTCCTGGGGGCTGCGGAGAAGGCCATGGACTTCGTCTTAACCCGATTGCGGAGGTCGGACGGCCGGCTGATGGCCCGCTATCGCCAAGGGGAAGCCGCCTACCCCGCATATGCGGATGACTACGCTTTTATTGTCTGGGCCCTGCTGGAGCTGTATGAAGCTACATTTAATTCGGACTATCTCAGATTGGCCCTGGAATTGAACCGGGACCTGCTCGGGCTGTTCTGGGACGACCGGGAGGGAGGGCTGTTCTTCTATGGGTCTGATATGGAGGAGGAGATTCTTCGCCCCAAAGAAATCTATGATGGAGCCATCCCCTCGGCCAATTCGATTACCGCCATGAACCTCATACGCCTGTCCCGGATGACCGGAGCTACCGAATTGGAGGAAAAGGCATCTCAATTGTTGTCGGCTTTCGCTTATACAGTAAAACAGTACCCCCCGGGCTATACGGCACTGTTGACAGCCGCCATGTACCTCCTCTACCCGTCCCGGGAGGTCATTGTCGTGGGAGAAAGGGATAACAGGGAAGTAAAGGAGATGCTGGAGTCGATCAATGCCAACTTCCTGCCCAACTCTATCGTTATGTTCCGCCCGCTGCCGGACGACGGTATTACCGAATTAAATCCCAGGCTGAGCGAATACGGTGCGTTGGATGGAAAGGCGACCGCTTACGTGTGCCAGGACTATGCCTGTCAGGCTCCGGTTACCTCAGCTTCCGATTTGATAAGAATGATAGAGCCGCAAGTTAGGCATTGAAATCGGTGCAATTTGCATCAACCGAAACCATGTTTGTATTTGCGGGTCATTAGATTGCGCCCCTAATGGGCGCATACAAAAGATAGGGGAAAATACAACGCCCCTATCTTTCATCGGACCCCAAGGTATCCGAACAGGTAACTGATAACGTATGAAGGATAAACGGTAAATGTTGGGCTTGTTACCGGCTCAGGCCCCCTGCCTGTAATTGCTCTTTACCTCTCACCCCCTGGACTCGCAGTGACGGATCAAATATTTTTTATCCTGATCGGCAGGGCAGTTGGCCTGCGATCAGACAATCATACCCATGAGGCTAAGAAGGTGCCCGGGGGTGCTTGCAAGCACCCCGCGCGGACTTGCCTTCCTATCTATTTAAAAGGGAGGATCACCCGAACTTATGTCAATCAATTGCCCAAATTATTTTAACTGCAATTTTTGTGCCAACTTGTCTGAAATTTTGAGCTTATGCGACAAGTCGACCGGCAATACGATGAGTTGGGGGTTTCGCGGTTGGCTGTCAGCTAAAAAAACAAAAAGACAACATGTGGTATTTCGCTTCACATGTTGTCTTTTCAAACAGTTATCAGGTTGTTATTTACTGGGTTAAATTGGGATAAAAGATTTGCTTTGTCAGTCAAGTTACTTCCTTTGGGTGATCCTCTCCAGGGTTGCCTTCATCTGTCTGATGACATCCGGATTGGTAAAGGTCTTTACTAATTGGGTTAAATCAAACGTATCGATTCCCTCCCGGGCCTTCTGCGCGGCGTATTTCCGTTGTATGGCTTTCAAGGCAATGAAGGGACGGTTTGGTGTATCAATATACTCACACACCTTTGCTTTGGCTTTCTCCATCAATTCCGCTTCGTCCACCAACTCATCCAGAATTCCCATCTCCAAGGCAACGGGTGCAGGTATTCTCTGACCTTTGAAAATAACTTCCTTCCAATTCTTATTGGTCTCCAGCCCAAACCTCATTATCTCTGCGTGACACGGGGACAGGGACATACCGAGCTTGATCTCCGACATCTGCACCTTTAAGTTGGGGTCATTCTTCATCATCCGGTAGTCACATGCCTGTGCGATAATCAGACCTCCCGCGCTGGCATGGCCGTTCATCGCTGCTATGACCGGCTTGGAACAGGTAAAAAGCTTATAGAATACCTCCTCTTCATATCTAAAAAAGCTTTCAATCTGTTCCGGTCCTTCAAAGGAAGTAAAGACGCCGAGATCAAACCCGCTGCTGAATATCTTACCGGTACCGGTGAAAATTAAGCCCTTTAATTCCTCTTCCTTATTTACCCGGTCGATAATGCTTTCCATTCCCCTTAATACCTCGGTATTAATCGAGTTTACCGGCGGGTTGTCGATAGTAAAGATTGCAATGCTGTCCTGGACGTCAATTCTGTAAGCCATAATTCCAACCCCCATTTTGTTTGACAGTATAGTAGACACAATCATCTTCAATTATAGCGATTTTGGACAACGATATGGTTTGCGAGCCGGCAGTCCTGTAATATTTGAGGTAAAATACCGGATACTATCGTTAGTATTCATATTGGAGGTCTGCATTCGAGAAAGGACAAATGCAGGGCTGTCCTCCTGGCAGCTGACTATGATGATGGCCCTGGGTACGGTGAACGACGGCTGCCGGGGGCACCCGTTTGAGTGAAATGGAAAGCGGACTGTAATTCGGGACAAGTGTTTTCGAACAACTAACTCGCCAAATGAGGATCTCTCTGCTAATATATACACATCAAATCGATAATGGCCAAATTCTTGTGAAGAGGAGATTGATGTATGGCTAAGGGCATAAAGATCGTATCGGATAATTGTTGCGATCTTCCCCCAGAGATTCTAAGAAAGTATGATATCAAGCAGATTCATATGCTGGTTCGATTCGGAGATAAAGAAATTAAGCCTGGGGAGATGAGCAACGAAGAGTTTTACAGAAAAATGGCCGATTCGCCGATTTTGCCCCAGACAAGCCAGCCGGTGGTGGAGGAAATAATCCAGGTTTACAGTTCCCTGCTTGAAGAAGAAGGCACAGAAGTGATCGGCATTCATATGTCATCGGGCCTGTCCGGGACTGTGCAGAGTGTGCAGATGGTACAGGAGATGCTGCAGCAGCCGAGGTTACATATAATCGACTCACTCAAGGCCTCCATTGGCCTCGGGCTTATGGTTCTGGAGGCCGCCCGTTTGGCGGAAAAAGGTGCAGAGGTTTCAACCATTCTGAATCGTCTTGAGGAAATGAAATCGAGAGTGCGGTGCATTTTCTCGGTGCAGAACCTTGAGTACCTGATAAGCGGAGGCAGGATCTCCAAAGGCAAGGGCCTGATAGCCGGGGTGTTAAATATCAAACCGATTCTCTGTATAGATGATAAAGGTTTCATTATTCCTTATGACAAAGCACGTGGACACCGCGCCGCCCTGAAAAGGGTCCTGGATATCATGGGAGAACTGGGGAATAGCCTTAGCGGGCAGACGGTTGGTATCAGTCATGCCGTCGCATTGGAAGATGCGATGTACTTGAAGGAAAACATGGAGGAACGATTTGGGGTTAAAGAGGTTGTGATCGGGGAGATAGGCCCGGTTATCGGCTCTCATGTGGGCCCCGGAACCTTTGCAATTTTCTTTGAGTCATAATTGATGCGGTACGTATCGGAAGGGAGGAGAATTTCTGATGCCAATGTCAAAGGATGACAAAATCAATTTTGCCTTCAAGGTGGCCCTGGCCATAGCCGAAGAGGAGAAACTGGTGTCTCCGGCAGAGCTGTGGATGGCGAAATGGGACCTCTCCGAAGACGACATAAAACGGAGCCACAAGAATGTTAAAACCGCGATTGACAAAGCGCGTGGTCAGAAGATCGATTATTCCCTTCTCGAGCTCAGGATAAGGGACGGAAAGCGGTTTGATGTTCCAACGGCGCAGGCCATAATTGGGATACTTTATGCCCGCGGAGAGTTTGTAGATGTCATCGATTCTCTGGATTTTGTACCCAATGAAGTGATGGAATACCTCGAAGCCGCAAAAAGGTATTATCGTCCGGTAAGGGTGGATGAGGAATAAACCATTGATTGCCGGCGAAATATCTTGCCCTGCACCAATAGTATGAAAATGGGCTTCAGTTTAAAAGTTGCCCGTATTAAATATTGCTGATTGCCCGCCGGGGAACGAGAGCAAGATAGGAGTTGTTAATTCGTGTCCCTCATTAGTTTCTTCAAAAAATCCAAGCGGCCGGTACTGAAATTGGCATGGACCCCGCTGCAGACCATCCTTGCCATTGCCGGGCTGGTAGGCACCGGCTTGATGTTGGGAATCCTTCTCACATATTGGCCTCAGCTGCCGGCAGAAGTTCCAACCCATTTCAATTTCTCCGGAACGCCCGATAGTTGGGGTTCCAAACAGAGCCTGTTCTTCCTGGCCGGGGTAGGGTTGGTGCTATACCCGGTGATGTTGGTTCTCAGCCGGTTTCCTCATTTATATAACTATTTGGTGACCATAACCGAAACCAATGCAGAGAAACAATACACAATGGCCATAACCTTCATGCTCACCATGGCGAACATCGTGATTTGGATGTTTGCCTACATTATGTGGCAGACCGTACGAGTTGCCCTGGGAGAGTCTCGCGGTTTGGAACCGCAGTTTCTTTATGTCATTCTGTTCGCAGCCTTTGTGTCGATAGTCGTATACTTCATTGCTTCACTGCGGGCTCGGGATGTTCCTCCCCGAAAATAATCATGTATTACGAGGCTTAAGCCCTGCAATAAATTAAGCCGCAGCGTCAAACCGTGCCCAAAGGCCGGCAATGACGGGAACCGGGCAGAGGAGATTATCATGAAACAGACTATTACCGATATAATTAATGAAACCATCCGCAAGAGTAACTGCCGCACCCGGTTTCGCGAACCGCTGACCGGATGTGCTTCGGCCGACGATCCTCGGTTTTACCGGCTGCGGGAGGCGGCCCACCCCAATCATCTGCTGCCCGGAGAGATGCTGCCGGGAGCCCGAAGCGTGTTTGCCTTCTTCCTTCCTTTTGACAGCCAGTTGGTGGAGAAAAACCGGAAGCATCCGTACGTTTCCCGCGAATGGGCTGAAGCTTATGTGGAAACCAATCAGCTGATCAAAGATATCTGTAAGGAAATAAGCCGTTACTTAGCTGATATGGGCTTCAACGCCGCCTACGAGCAGCCAACCCATAATTTTGACAGCGAACTCCTCATTTCCAACTGGTCGCACAAGCACATCGCCTATGTGTGCGGCCTCGGCAGCTTTGGTCGCAATACCATGCTAATAACCGCCGGCGGGTGTGCGGGAAGGTTTGGTTCACTGGTGACCGATGCGTATTTGGAACCGTCTGTGCAGCCCAGGACGTTATACCATCCCTTTTGTGAAAGGTGTGATTACTGTGCCCGCATCTGTCCCGTTTCGGCCCTGAAAGACGGGAGATTTGACAAGGCCGCCTGCTACCGCCGCCTCCTGGAAGTAAATGATTATTACAGCGATCTGCCCCTGACCGATGTCTGCGGGAAATGCGCCTGCGGTCCCTGCGCTCTGCGAGATCCCGTCCCCAATACCTCCGAAAACGTCGGTACATAATTTTCATTTCGATTTTTTCTTATCTTCCTCTCCAGCTGTCCTGCTTGGCCTCTGTTCGGCCGCTTCTAATCTCACCGGTCCGTGCATAAGGTTACACTGTTCATGACCATCTTCCAGTTCCATTTTCAGAATCGGCCGCTGCAACCATTTCTTTTTTCCAAGCTTGGGTAAGCTTTTTACCTCATAAATTTCGGATACTTAAATTTACGAACCAGGAAGGTATTAACAAATAAGTAGGGAATAACAGATTAAATAATTTATGCGAAAACCTGGTGAAAGGAGGAGTATGTTTGGAGCGCGAGGCGGTCATTGTTAGCGCGGTCAGAACCGCGGTCGGAAGCTTTGGTGGATCATTACGGGGTTGGTCGATAAGGGATTTAGGTGGGGCGGTAATTAAGGAAGCTCTGGCCAGGGCCGGGGTTGACCCCGGGAGCGTAGACGAAGTGATCATGGGGAACGTCAACCCTCCCGCGAGCTGCCTCAATGTGGGCAAGGAGGCCGCCCTGCAGGCGGGGGTCCCGGTGCATGTTCCCGGGTTTACGGTTAACCGCCTGTGCGGTTCGGGCCTGCAGGCCATAAACATCGCCACTATGATGATCCGGGGTGAGATGGCGGATGTGGTTGTGGCCGGAGGCGTAGAAAATATGAGCGATTATCCCTATGCGATACTCGACTTGCGCTGGGGCAAGCGCATGGGAGATGCCATTGTGGTAGATGAGGCCTCCGAAAGCTTAAAAGATCCGGGCACCGGGCTCCTGGCCGGGTATACGGCGGAACTGCTGGCAGAAAAATACAACATCACCCGGGAAGAACAGGACCAGTTTGCCCTGGAGAGCCAGATGAAGGCGAAGAAGGCCATCGAGTCCGGGGCTTTCAAGGAAGAGATTCTTCCTCTGGAGATAAAGACCAAAAAGGGTACCCAGGTTTTTGAGATTGACGAGCACCCCAAGTTTGATACCACCTTGGAAAAGCTGGGACGGTTGCCCACGGTGTTTAAGAAAAACGGCACGGTTACGGCCGGCAACTCCTGCGGGATGAATGACGGCGCATCGGCTCTGGTTCTGATGGCCGCCGGCAAGGCCCGCGAACTTGGATTGAAGCCTTTAGCCCGGGTGGTAGGGTTTGCAGTCGGGAGCGTGGAGCCGCTCTATTTTGGAGAGGCCCCGGTGGTAGCGGTCAATAAAGCCCTGGCCAGGACCGGGTTGACTCTGGAGCAGATGGACCTTATCGAATGCAACGAGGCTTTCGCCGCCCAGACTATTGCGGTAGAGAGGGGGCTGAAAT
Source organism: Bacillota bacterium (assembly GCA_029781825.1). Taxonomy (GTDB): domain Bacteria; phylum Bacillota; class Syntrophomonadia; order Syntrophomonadales; family DTU052; genus DTU052. The sequence continues at coordinate 8,813 of JAKOVY010000131.1, forward strand.
GGGACCGCAGCCGGCTGAACGTTAACGGCGGGGCCATAGCCCTGGGCCACCCGCTCGGGGCCACCGGAGGGAAACTTACGGCTACTATCATCTACGAGCTGAAGAGAAGGCAGGGCAGGTATGGGCTCGTTACTGCATGCACCGGCGGCGGAATGGGGGTCGCTACGATAATTGAAAACATTCAGTAGGAGATCATGGTAGGAACGGCATGCAGGAAAATCAATCAACCTGCCGGTAATCTGCTAAACCAACCGACGGTTGTTGCGGCCAAACATACGGTTTTAAAACAGATATCCGAGGTATCAAAAATCCAATCAGCGGTTTTGGTTAAGGGAGGAGGAGAAGAATGGGGTTTGATTTTACCTATAATGAGGATCAACTGGCATTACAGAGGACCCTTCGCAAGTTTGTAGAGAACGAAATGATCCCGGTCAGAAGACACTACGACGAAACGGAAGAGTTCCCATGGGATATAGTCCGCAAGATGCAGGATCTCGGGCTTAATTGTATTGTGGCCCCGGAAAAGTATACCGGAATGCACTTTGACAACGTAACGATAAGCATGGTAGTAGAAGAGCTCAGCAGAGGTTGCGCCGGAATGACCCTGGCGGTTCTGGCCAACTACCTGGCTTCAGAACCGGTGCTGATTGCCGGGAACGAGGAACAGCAGGACTGGTGGTTTACAAGGGCCTGCGAAGAAGGCAAACTCCAGGCTTTTGGGCTCACTGAGCCCGGTGCCGGATCGGATGTATCCGGGATCTCGACTACTGCCAGAAAAGATGGGGATTATTATATCCTGAACGGCACTAAGTGCTTTATTACCAATGGAGGAGTGGCTGACCAGTACGTGATCATGGCCACCCTGGACCGCAACCTGCGCCACAAGGGAACGGTATTCTTCATTGTGGACCGGGAGTGGGAAGGTGTCTCTGTGGGTAAGAAGGAACCCAAGATGGGTATCAGGTGTTCCAACACCACGGAAGTAATCCTGAACGATGTCAAGGTACACAAGAAATGGCGTTTGGGAGAAGAGGGACAGGGGTTTAAGATCGCCATGCAGACCCTGGATGCCTCACGCCCGATGGTAGGCGCTATGTCTGTAGGCATCGCCCAAGCGGCTTACGAGTTTGCCCGTGATTATGCCCAACAAAGGGTGCAGTTTGGGGTCCCCATTGCCGGATTCCAGGCCATTCAGTTTATGCTGGCCGACATGGCTATGAAGATCGAGGCGGCTCGGTTGCTGGTGCAGAAGGCCAGCTTTATGCTGGACAAAGGTATGCCCGCCAGCCAGCTTTCATCCTTTGCCAAGTGTTTCGCCGGTGACATCTGCATGGAGGTTACCACCGATGCGGTTCAGATCCTGGGGGGCTATGGTTATTCACGCGAGTATCCGGTGGAGAAGATGATGCGTGATGCCAAGATAATGCAGATATTTGAAGGAACCGCCCAGGTCCAAAGGGTGGTCATTGCCAATAACATCCTCCGCAATCAGTCTTAAAAAGACAATCAGGTTTTGGCCGGGCTGTCAACCGTCAGGTTAAGTCACAATATAGTTTTAATTATTTGGAAAATTCCGCATAAACTGCCACCGCGAAAAAACGCGAAAAACGGAGAAAATGCGCCCAATATGGGGCGCATTTTTGTTATAGGAGGCCGCATGGAGAATACAGGGAGACTGGGCTTGTTCACTATATCACAAAGAGGTGTTAATATATAATAAAGAATGTCAAATGATGTCGAATAATTTGAGTTGCCAACGAAGCCAAAGGGTGTCTGTGCGTATCTAACGGGAGGGTGACAGCAATGGCCGTTCCAGCCACGCATATAAACAAGCTGCATTACCAGCAGAAATTAACGACCCCCGACGAAGCCGTAAAGCTGATAGAGTCAAATACCAGGGTACGTTACAGCGAATTTGTTATGTTCCCCGACTTATTGGACGAGGCTCTGGCCAAACGAGTCAATGAATTGGTCAACGTCGATATTTCAGGGACCTGTTTTTGCAAAGTACCAAAGGTGGTCCTGGCAGATCCTTCCCGGGAACACTTCTATCTTACTGACTGCCACTTTGGTGTCGTGGCTCGTAAGTTACATGATAATGATTTGTGCAACTACGTCCCCCTCACCTATCACGAAGCGCCGCGTTGGGCACGTAAGTACTGGGATATTGATGCGGCGCTTCTGTTGGTAGGTCCCATGGACTCGAAGGGGTACTTTAATTTGGGAACGTCGAATTCGGTGACCCCTGCAGTGATCAGTAAGGCGCGAAAGATCATTGTGGAGGTCAACGAAAATGTGCCCACCTGCCTGGGGGGTAACCAGGAGTCGATTCATATTTCCCAGGTAGATGCGATTGTGGAAGGGAACAATAATCCGCTGTTGGAAATACCGACCCCGGAACCTACAGAAACTGATATCAAAATTGCTCAATGGATTATGCAAGAGATTGTTGACGGGGCTTGCATTCAATTGGGAATCGGGGGCCTTCCCAACGTGGTAGGTAAAATGCTTGTCGACAGTGATCTTAAGGATCTGGGGGTTCACACCGAGATGTTGGTAGACTCCTATGTCGACCTTTACATGGCGGGGAAGGTTACCGGTGCCAAAAAGAGCATCGACCGGTACAAGATGGTTTACACCTTTGCCATGGGTACCAAAAAACTTTACGAGTTCCTGGACAATAACCCGGCTTGTGCCATCTACCCGGTAAACTATACCAACGATCCGAAGGTTATCGCCCTTAATGACAACTTTATAGCTATTAATAACGCAATTGAAATCGACCTCTACGGTCAGGTATGCTCCGAATCCTCCGGTACTCGCCAGATCTCCGGAACCGGCGGGCAACTGGATTTCATCTACGGAGCCTTCCATTCCCATGGCGGAAAGGGCCTGATCTGTTTGAGTTCTACCTTCACCGATAAGGACGGCAGGGTACAGTCCAGGATCAGACCCACCCTGAGTCCGGGGGCGACCGTAACCGTACCACGGTCGATTACATCCTATGTTGTTACCGAGTACGGGATAGTCAACCTTAAGGGTAAGTCAACCTGGCAGCGGTCCGCTGACCTTATAAGCATAGCGCATCCCGATTTTCGGGACGAGCTTATCAAAGAAGCCGAAAAAATGAAAATCTGGAAGCGCACCAACAAAATAGCTCCCTAGGAGGGCTCTCTAGGGGTCCTTGTGAGTGCATCATTGCAAGAGTTGCAGTACGATTTTAGCAGGATTCGCAGCAATAATCGTGCCCTATACGCAGCACTGTATACACTACCGGATCAAATAATGACACCCTACCAGACGCACTAGACATGAGGCATTGTTCGAACCATAACTCACAAGGGCTCCTAGTTATATATATTGAAGCTTGAATATTCACAGTAATCCTGTTAAAGTGACTCCTGGGGGTATTTACTCAGTGTACATCATAAAGGAAGACATATGTGTGAGCTGCGGGCTCTGTGCCGATGAGTGCCCTACAGGAGCTATTTCTCAAATAGGCCCTTATAGGATTGACCAGGAAAAATGCTCCGACTGCGGACAGTGTGCTGATTGCTGTCCGGTAGAGGCTATTATTGAACAGAAGGATAATAAAGACCGGGCGTAAGCGACAGGGAAAAACTGTCGCTTTTCTCGTTCAATGCTGCCCTGATCGCGGCTAGCGTTAGATCCCGGATTAAAATTGTGTACTTTTGCATAACATCTGCTGCATATTGCATTTACAGAAATATGGAGCAGCAGCTTCAGCAGCAGTTTTAATACCCTCAGGTAAACTCCTTCAGTGTTTTCCTCTGCCAGCGTTCCCGTTAAAGAAAGGGGGGACAGGTCGGCGATGCGATAGATCTTTCGCCTGGCAGCCCGATTGTAATCCCTTGAAAGGAGGGCTGCCAAGAGAAATAGTTTTGTTGACAGACATTCTAAAAACGTATTATTCTTAGTACAGGTTAGTAATGGCCGTAGTTTCAGCCTGATGCCCTATTTTACATTCCTATAGATGCTTCATTTAGTTGAGGTGGGTGGTATCCGGTTGAGTATGAACTACAACGAAAGGAGAAGAGATTCATATGGATTTTAAACTCACCAAGGAACAGGAATTGATCCAGAAAGCTGCTAAAGAGTTCGCGGAAAAATCTCTTATGCCTATCGCTGATAAGATTGCCGAGGAAAACAAGGTGCCGCAGGAAATCATAGAAGAGATGGCCGAGCTGGGCTTCTTGGGTGTCCAATTCCCGGAGGAATATGGAGGAACCGGAGCCGGATACACCTGTTATCCCCTGGTGGTGGAACAGATTGCACGCGCATCCAGCGGAGTAGCCATGCTGGTCTCGGTTAATGCCCTGGGCGCCAGCGCCATCTACGCTTTCGGAACCCCGGAACAAAAAGAAAAGTTCCTGCCCGATTGTTGCACCGGCAAGAAACTTGCTTCCTTTGCCTTTACCGAGCCTGCCACCGGATCCGACCCCAAACAGATAACCACCACCGCAGTTAAGGACGGCGACTATTATATCATCAACGGAACCAAACGGTTCATCTCCCTTGCTGATCTTGACGGTCCGATTGTTATCTTTGCCAAGGATGATGAGACCGGCAAACCAACGGCCTTTATTGTGGAGAAGAACTGCCCGGGGTATTCGACCTCTGAACAGTGGCACAAAATCGGCAATAAGGGCGGCAGTCTGGTGGACGTTTATTTGAAGGACGTAAGAGTGCCAGCCTCGAACCTCCTGGGACCCAAGGGCAACGGATACGGAGTCCTCCAGTACGGCATAGCTTTTGGAAAGGTGGGAGTCTGTGCCTCAACCCTGGGCGGTATGCAGGCGGCTCTGGAACTCTCGATCAAATATGCCAAGGAAAAGGCCCACCGGGATGGCACCATTGCCAAATTCCCAACCATCCAGGTCGCGATTGCGAAGATAGCGGAGAAGGTGGAAGCTGCACGCTGGCTTACCTATCGCCTGGGATACCTGGCAGAAAACCTGAAGGATCCCCGCGCATTTGCCAAGGAAGCAGCTCTGACCAAGGCTTTTGTCACCGAGGCCGGGGTTGATGTATCGCGTCTGGCCATGGGTGTACACGGCTCCTATGGTCTGATGGAGGATTACAAGATTGCATCGATCTATCGTGACATGATCATTGGAGAGCAGATTGAAGGCGTCAACGATATGCAGCGGATGATCACCGCCGGCAGCCTGCTGGCCTAGCTTTGGTGCCAATGTACAATCAGGCAGTAGCGGTGCGGTTATAGACGTTGCAACACCAAATCTGTATTGACATGAAAAAGAGGCTGAGCAAGCAGAAGAAATTTGGCCGCTGATGTTTGGCAGGGTTGCGACGCTTATCGCAACCCGTTTTATTTGGTGGCAGTTGATGTCATTCTGCTGCCGGAAGCTTTAATTACAACTCCTTACTCGGTTTAAACTGGAGGCTTGTTTATGGACAAATTTGATGTCATCATAGTTGGAGCCGGCTTGGCCGGACTCTCAGCCGCTTATACGCTCGCTCAAGCAGGAGTTGAGGTGGTGGTGATTGAGCGGGGGGACTATCCGGGAGCCAAGAACGTAACCGGCGGTCGCCTGTATGTCAATCCGGTGCGTCAATACCTCCCGGATATATGGGACGCAGCTCCGCTGGAGAGGCATGTAACCAACGAGCTGTTGACCTTGATGTCCCCTGAAAACTCTACCACCATACGTTATCGTTCCGAGAAATTCAACCGCCCGCCCTATCAGAGTTATACTGTGCTGCGGGCCACCTTTGACCGCTGGCTGGCGTCACGGGCCGAGGCGGAAGGGGCCATGCTGGTCACCAAGAACCTGGTGGAAGATATCATCAAAGAGAACGGCCGGGTGATCGGGGTAGTAGCCGGCGGGGAGGAACTCGGAGCCGATGTGGTCATCGCCTGTGACGGGGTATTGTCGCTGATTGCCGAGAAGGCAGGGCTGCGCTCTCCGGGAGACCCCAAGAATTATGCTGTAGGACTGAAAGAGGTGATTGAGCTCCCGCGTGAGACCATCGAGGACAGGTTTGGCCTGACCGGTGATGAGGGTGTGGCGCAGCTGTTTATGGGCAGCCTGACTCAGGGGTGTTTTGGCGGAGGTTTCCTTTATACCAATAAATCAAGCATCTCCCTGGGAATGGTGGTGGGGATTAAGGACCTGATGGAGAAAAAGCCTGCGGTCGAAGTGCCCTACCTCCTGGAAGATTTTAAAAAGCGCCCGGAAATTGCCCCCCTGATTAGAGGCGGGGAACAGGTTGAATACTCGGCCCACGTTATTCCCGAAGGCGGGATGGCCGGTCTTACGGCGCTATTCAGTGACGGCTTGCTGGTTGCCGGTGATGCGGCCGGATTTTCTCTGAATGTGGGAATTACGGTACGGGGGATGGAGTTTGCCATTGCCTCCGGGGTTATGGCGGCTCGAGCCGTCCTGCAGGCGCGGGAAAGGAATGATTTTTCCGCAGCAAGTTTGGCCTGTTACCAACAGATGCTTGAGCAGAGCTTTGTTTTGCAGGACTTCAAGACCTTTAGACATGCTCCCCACTTCCTGGAGAACCCACGCCTGTTCAATTTCTATCCGCAGTTCTCCGGCCAGGTGATGGAGGAATTATTCACCTTCGGAGAAGGGCCCAAAGCGAAGCTCTCGGATACGGTTCGAAAACACCTGAGTTTCGGGGAAGCCTGGCGTATAGCCAAGGACCTCTGGGGAGGGTTGAAGATATGAGTGAACGTCCCAGCCTGAAAGCCAAACTCGGAGTCAACGTATTTAAGCCCGACAAGGCAAGGCATATTAACATCAGGCCCGGTTTCGAGAAAGACCCGCGTCTCAAGGCTGCGGTAGTGGTATGCCCGGCGGGGCTTTATTCTGTCAATGACCGCGGCGAGGTGGAGCTTGATATTGACGGCTGTCTTGAGTGCGGCACCTGCCGCATTGCCTGTGGACCGGAGGTATTAGATTGGAATTACCCCAACGGTGAAGCAGGGGTACAGTTTCGTTTTGGATAAGCAAACTCCATTAATTTGGAGTAGCCAATATTATAATCCTAGCCGGAAAGGAGTAGTACCGGATGAACATTATTGTCTGCGTCAAGCAAACTGTGGACCTGCAGCAAGTCCGGATCAGGAAAGAAACGCGGGAACCGGTCCTTGACAACGTACCGCTCACCATCGGCAACATTGACAAGAATGCCCTGGAAGAAGCGGTAAGGATCAGGGACAAGGTGGGCGGCAAGGTTATTGCCGTTTCTGCAGGTTCTGAACAACTGGCGGATACGATTAAGGAAGCCCTGGCTATGGGAGCCGACGAAGCAATTTTGGTGGTATCGCCCGAATTCGAGGGAGCGGACAGCGGGGTTGCGGCTGCGGCTCTGGCCAAGGCGATAAGCCGGGTGGAAGACTACGGCATCATCCTGCTGGGAGAAGGATCGGCAGATAATTATTCAGGTCAGGTAGGACCCCGCCTGGCAGAGATCCTGGGCCTGCCCCAGGTAACCTATGTCAGTTCCCTGGAATTGGAGAATGATGTCATAAAGGCCGTCAGAAACCTGGATGACTGTTTTGAAACTGTTGAGGTCGGAATCCCGGCGGTGGTTTCAGTGGTAAGTGAGATCAACGAGCCCAGGATTCCGTCGGTAACCCAGATCCTGAAGGCGGGCAAAAAGCCCAAAGAGGTGTTCAAGCCGGAAGACCTGGGAATAGAAATAACCAGATCAATCAGCACCTTAAGCAACCTGGCGCCGGAGCAGGATCGAAAACGGATTCTCTTCCAGGATGGGGCGGACAAGGACGTAGCCAGTCTGGTAGCCGCCCTGGAAGCAGAAGGCCTGGTTAGGAGGTAATATTATGGGAACGATCTTGGTATTCAGTGAACGCGATGAGGTCGCATATCAGCTTCTTGGCAAAGCGGTTGAACTCGGACAGGAAATGGGCTTGGGTGTGGCAGCCGCCGCCTTGGGACCCGCCGATCCCCAGGGCTACGTGAACCGGGGAGCCCATACTGTATATACCTCCAAGAATGATAAGCTGCAGGTTTTTGAGGCCTCGGTTTATGCGGAGGCGCTGAGCCAGGTGGCCAAACAGGCTGACGCAGCCGTGATACTTATAGGCTCAACCAGACGGGGCAAGGAATTGGCCGGACGCCTGGCCCAGAAGCTGGGCGCCGGGTGTATTACGGATGCCGGTACCCTGGAAGTAAGGGACGGCCGTCTGGTTTGTACCCGCAATGCCCTGGGAGGAGCCACAGTGGCCACCCAGGTAATAACCACCGGATTACAGGTGATTGCGGTTAGCCCGGGTGTTGGGGAGCAGGTTGAGTCCCCGGAAACGGCTCAGGTGGTTGAGGTCCAACTGGTCTTGAAGCCCAGTCCGGTAAAAGTGGTAGCGAGGTCCGACAAGGGTCAGGGTGCGGTGGATATTGAAGGCGCCGAGGTCCTGGTCTGTGTGGGCAAGGGATTTACCCGCCAGGAAGATCTAAAGATGGCCGAAGAGCTGGCCGAGGTCCTGGGAGGACTGGTGGCCTGCACCAAGCCGCTGGCAACTGATGAGAAGTGGCTTCCCGAGGAGAGGGTAATCGGCCTCTCCGGGAAATCCGGCAAACCAAATCTGGCTATATGTCTGGGGATTTCCGGACAGGTGCAGTTTACTGTCGGGATAAGGGATGCCAAGACCATCGTCGCGGTAAACCAGGATCCCAACGCATTTATCTGGCAGATGGCCGATTACGGGATTGTGGGCGATCTGTACGAAGTAGTTCCGCGCCTAACCGCCGCCCTCAAAGGATGATCAAGTTTTCTTGAAGTTTTATTAAATTAACATTAGTAACAGCAGTTAAACAGCCGGGTACAGCCTGCCCGGCTGTTGGCATAAATAAAGGCCGAGGCAATACCTCTTTTGCTGCTTCAATAAGGTTTTCAAGCGGCTGTTGTCATAAAACAATAGGCGGAGTGGTGAGTTTTCACACCATCCGCCTTCTCCTTATTTCTTCTTATTTACGTGTTGCCCGATCATTCACTGCAGGTTGTATTCTTTCAGACGCCGGTACAGGGTTTGCCGGGATATGCCCAGGGCCTCCGCGGTTTTGGTTTTGTTGTGGCGGAACTTGACCAGGTATTGTTTGATCATCTGCTTTTCCATCTCGGATATTTCGGTGATATGCTCTCCCGGGGGCTGCACGGGAGCGGAGCTGAACATCAAGCAGTCCTGGACCAGGTCGATTGTAATCTCCTGTCCGGTGGCCAGTTGAATGGCACTTTCCAGGACATTCTGCATTTCCCGTACGTTGCCGGGCCAATCGTGGTTGAGAAAAGCTTCAACCGCCTCCGGGGTCAAGGTCATATTGGGTTTGCCGAATCTCTCGCCAATTCTCTTGCACAGGTGACGAGCCAGAAGTATGATGTCGTCCGGGCGCTCGCGCAGCGGAGGGATGGCAATCCTTATAACTCCCAGGCGGTAAAAGAGGTCACGGCGAAATCTTCCGCGCTTAACCTCGCTCTCCAGATCTTTGTTGGTGGCGGCGATGATTCTTACATTCACCGGTATCGTTTTGGTGCCTCCCAGGCGGATGATGCTCTTATCCTCAATTACACGGAGCAGAGAAGCCTGCAGGTCCAGCGGCATATCTCCGATTTCGTCCAGGAAGATGGTGCCCTGGTCCGCCAGTTCAAACTTGCCAATGTTGCCGCCTTTTTTGGCTCCGGTAAAGGCCCCTTCCTCATAGCCAAACAACTCACTGGCAATCAACTCCCGGGGAAGGGCGGCACAGTTGATGGCAATAAACGGGTGATTGCAGCGGGGACTTGCGTTGTGCATAGCCTGGGCAATTATATCCTTCCCGGTACCGCTTTCGCCCAGCAGCAGGATATTGGAAGACGATGAAGCCGCTGACTGGGCCGTCTTGATGGTTTTTACAAATACCGGGTCGGTGCCGATGATATCGTCAAAGGTCATGTTGGCTCCGGTGCCAATCCAATTCCTCACCAGACAATTCATGCGATGGCTCTCACGCAGTATCACCAGGGTGCCCTGGTGTCCGCTGTCGGGATCGCTGATGGGATTGCACGTAACATTACACTTGATCTTGGTTTTGCCGAGGTCTAAGACAAAAGTTTGGTCAGTTACCGAGCGTCCCTGACTGATGGTGTTAATAAAATAATGGTTATCGCTGTGATTGGCAAGCAGGTGGCAGATGCTGGTTCCTGTTATATTCCTGCCGCTGCATCCCAGGATTTTGGATCCTACCTCGTTGACATAGGTTATGATACCGTTGGGGTCAACCGCCAGCACCCCGTCGGACATGGACTCCATTAGTACCTGGTTATAACGGGTAGTTCGTTCCAGGGTCATCTTGGACTCGATGTGTTTCACCGAAGCCACCACCATACCCAGGGTATGATTGCTTACTCGATTAACCGGGGCCACCATAGCCAGACCGCCGATTATCCGACCCTGGTCGATAACCGGTGCACAGGAACTGGCGGCCACATGAGAGAACAGGCAGAAGTGTTCATAACCGAAAACTGAAATGGGTTCGGCCAGGTCAATGGCCAGGCTGCCGCCGTTGGTCCCCACCAGTTTTTCTTCCCACAAAGAACCCTCGACAAACCGAGCCTGTTCTGCCCAGGCCAATGACTCATCATCCCCGATAACCTTGAGGACACAAACATTGGCATCAAAAAGAGCCACCACAAAACCGGTACCGGCTACGAACTCATAAAGGCTTTTCATTACCGGCAGTGCGGTTTCAATGAAGTAGCGGGAATTCTCCTGCGCTTTTTTCAACTCGGTCTGGGTGTAGATATATGGATTTTCGCGCATCCATGGATCTACGCCGTAATGGATACTTCGTTCCCACGAGTCCCTGATCTCGGTGCGTAGTTGGGATCTGAGGTCGGGGTTAATATGAAGTTCTTTCCATCTCTGGGTTAGTTCTTTGTTGTTCATGAAACAAAAACTCCCTCCAGCTTACATACTTTTAAGCTTATACCATTGACAAGGAACAGTACAGTAAATCTTACTGACGAAACAATATGGAACACATCAAGCTGGGGCTGTCAAACTGTGATACAATTATTATAATCCAACAATAAAAATCCGGGGCAAAGGTAACCCAATGCTAATATATTATGCCATAAATGAACAATGCTGTAAAATACAATGAGGAGGTTGTGTCAATGGCAAGGTGCACGTTTCCAACCAAAAAGATCGAGGAGCTGCCGTTCTTAAAGGGTAAACAGCTGGAGTTTGAGAGCATGGCCCAGATGGTTACCGTTCGAGCCCAGGAACAGCCGGATGCTATCCATGTCTATTTTTATGACCAGGTTATTACTTACAAGCAGACGAACGAGCGCGCCAACAAAGTGGCCAACTACCTTAAGGAAAAGGGTGTTAAGAAAGGCGACATAGTATCAGTGATGGTTTTGAATTCACCCGAGGTTTATTACACTATGTTCGGAGCCCAGAAACTGGGGGCAATCGCCCTGGCAGTTAATTACATGCTCAAGGGACCTGAAATCGCCTATGTGCTGGACGATGCCAAACCCAAGGTTTCTTTTGTGAGCAGCGAGTTTATGGCTGACTTTGCCGCCGGTTATAAGCTGGCTCAGCATAAACCCATAGTGGTTGAAGTGGTCACCGGAGTGGATCATGGAACTAATATTGCCGAACAGACGCTGGCTGATATTATGGAACGGTATCCGACCGACGAGGCTCTGGTCAAACAGAGTCCGGAGGACCCCTTTATGATGCTGTACTCATCCGGTACTACCGGGATGCCCAAGGGTATTCTGCTGACGAATAAGGGACAGGCTTCCATTTGCCGGGACATGGCCAGAATCGGGCTTTTTGAAGGAAACGATGTGATGATGATCATCCTTCCCATGTTCCATACCAACCCTCTCTGTGTTTGGACCTACCCGGTAACCTATTTAGGGCAGACCCTGTGCATACGCAAGGCTTTCTCGCCGGCAGATTTTTGGCCTTCCATTATCAATTACGGCGTCACCGTGCTTATGGCGGTGCCCGCCATGTATGATTATGTGTACAATTCGATTGATCCAAGTACGGTCGATATTTCCAAATCCAAGTTGAAGTGGGCAATGTGCGGAGCGGCTCCTCTGCCGGTGGAACTGATCAATGGGTTTAAGGAGAAGTACGGCGTAAGTATTTGTGAAGGCTACGGTCTTACTGAGGTGACCGGTCTCACTACGGTTAATCCCCCCTTGGGCAAGAAGAAGGCGGGGTCCATCGGTCTTCCCATACCGGAGCAGCAGGTGGAGATAATGGACGAGAACAACAACATCCTGCCGGTAGGGGAGAAGGGTGAGATCTGCACCCGCGGCGATGCCAATATGCTGGGTTACTTGAACAAACCGGAAGCTACGGCCGAAACGATCAGGGACGGCTGGCTGCATACCGGTGACGTTGGATATATGGATGAAGAAGGTTATCTATATATCGTTGACCGCATCAAGGACATGATCAACCGCGGCGGTGAGAATATTTATCCTCGGGAGATAGAGATCGCTCTGGAGGCTCATCCCAAGGTGGCCGAAGTTGCGGTAATCGGTGTTCCGGATCCGGCATTGGGTGAAAGGGTTAAAGCCTTTATCATCCCCAAAGAACCGGGTTCCATGACCGAGCAAGAGGTTAAGGATTACCTGAAGGACAAGATTGCCAAGTATAAGATTCCTGAAATCATTGAGTTCAGGACTGAATTCCCGCGGAATGCAACCGGAAAGCTCCTGAAAAAGGAACTGAAGGCCGGCAAATAATGTAACAGACTACTCTATGTTGCAGGCACCTGCGGGTGCCTATTTTTTTTGCGCCGCAGCAGCAACACCGGGGTTGGAAGCAGGAGTCGGATCCCGCCTGGGATGAGCAACGAAACGAGCTCTTTGAGCGGTTCCAGCTTGGAGGAAGAAATCCGATCCCGTCATGGATCTGATGGTTATGTCAGGTATCCCGACCAGGAGTTCCCTGCAACAAGCTCCGCTAAAGAGGGCAAAGTATGGGTAGGTATGCTTTT
>JAKOVY010000136.1 GCA_029781825.1 Bacillota bacterium
TCAATGTCCATATTGATATCATCACCGGGCATGACCATCTCTACACCGGCCGGCAGACTGATGGTGCCGGTCACATCGGTGGTGCGCACATAAAACTGGGGCCGGTAGCCCTGGAAGAAAGGCGTATGCCGCCCGCCCTCCTCTTTCTTCAAGACATAAACCTGGGCCTTGAACTTGGTCAGAGGCTGGATGCTCCCGGGCTTCGCCAAAACCTGGCCCCGCTCCACCGAATCACGGTCAATGCCCCGCAGAAGAACTCCAATGTTATCGCCGGCTTCCGCCTCGTCCAAAATCTTGTGGAACATCTCCACACCGGTAGCCACCGTCTTCCGCGAACGATCCGAAAAACCGACAATCTCAACCTCGTCACCGGTCTTGATGGTCCCGCGATCCACACGACCCGTCACCACCGTGCCCCGGCCGGTAATGGAAAAAACATCCTCAATGGGCATCAAGAAAGGCTTATCCTTGTCCCGCTCGGGAACGGGAATATAGCTGTCCACCGCATCCATTAACTGCCATATGGGGCTGCAGGACTCGCAGTCACGCGAACCACAGCCGCACTCCAAAGCCTTAAGAGCAGAGCCAACCACAACGGGGGTGTCATCTCCCGGAAACTCATACTCGGAGAGAAGATCCCGCACCTCCATCTCCACCAGCTCCAAAAGCTCAGGATCGTCTACCATATCCGCCTTGTTCAAAAAGACAACAATGTAGGGAACATTAACCTGCCGCGAAAGCAAAATATGCTCCCGCGTCTGCGGCATGGGACCATCAGCCGCAGAAACAACCAAAATGGCCCCGTCCATCTGAGCCGCACCGGTAATCATGTTCTTAACATAGTCGGCGTGACCGGGACAGTCCACATGCGCATAATGACGATTATCAGTCTCATACTCCACATGAGCCGTGGCAATGGTAATCCCCCGCTCCTTCTCCTCAGGAGCCTTGTCAATCTGCTCAAAACTAGTCTTCTGCGCCAATCCCGCATTGGATAAACAAGATGTAATCGCCGCCGTCAACGTGGTCTTGCCATGGTCCACATGACCAATGGTCCCAATGTTCACGTGGGGCTTGGTCCGCTCATACTTTTTCTTAGCCA
>JAKOVY010000143.1 GCA_029781825.1 Bacillota bacterium
GAGCTCATCAGAGCACCCCCGCGTCCTCGTAGGGGACGAGGATCGTCTGCCCGCAGCGGTTGCAGGTGAACTGGACGAGCCGGGACGCCTGGAAGAAAGTCTCCCGCGCGAAGTATCCCCCGCAGTCGCAGGGGTGCAGGGTCGCCCACCGGCGCGCCGCCATGAAGCAGGACCGGGAGACCCGGGCGGTCGGTGAGGGGAACATTAGTCCACCCCCGAGAAGATCGGCCGGGTTCCGATCCAGGTGTTCCGCCGCTTGTAGTAGTTCTTCATGCAGGCGGAGCAGTTCCAGACCTCCTCGGTGAAGAAGGGGTTTGCCTCGGTGTGGATTTTCCGCAGCGGGCGCTTGCAGACGGGGCAGAGGTAGTTCATGCCCGGATCCCCCGGATCTGGTCTTCGTTCTGCGGTCTATTCTTGGCCTCATTCTTAACCAACAGGCTAAAATACTGGGAAGTCCTATTGGTCTTGGCCACGTTTTCGGGGAAATTGTTGCTCGACATAATTTCACACGCTCCGCAGGCTGGGACCTGGAACCCCTGCCTGCTTCTTTTTGACATATACTGTTCTAGGAGAGGTCTTATATATGTATTTCCAATTGAATTGGTTTAAATTGGTTAGATAGGATTAAATATGATATCCATCATAGTACCTTGCATGGGAGAAGACCGTTTGTTGACCCCATCAGAAGTAGCCGAGCGACTGCGGGTAAACCGAGAGGTGGTTTACAAGTGGTTGCAGAGCGGAAAGATGAAAGGGATCCGTGTGGGCAGGCTCTGGAGGATCCGGAGCTCTGACCTGGATGCCTTCCTGCAGTAACGAGTGTCGAACATGATGCAGTTCCAGGCTGCAAAAACAGAGCGTGTGATATTATGGTATATCGGAAAAACCCCGAAGACCACTTGATCCGGATTAATGTACAGCTCACGGTGAGGCAAATTGAGTTCCTCGACCAACTCTCCCCATACGGTCGATCGGCCGTCATCCGGAAGCTCATCAATGACCTGATGACAAAACAACATGTCCAGGTAGAGGATGTTGACGAAGAGAGGAACGAAGATCACATCCTCGACTTCGCCACACCGGCAGACTTCGAAATAACGTATGACGCATACGCCCCTTTCCTAAAGGACGAATTATTGGACTGTTTTAACGATGGACAGGATGTTAGGTATCTTGTGCCTGCTTTTTCGAGGTTTTTGAGGGAACATATAGGAAAACAGGCACACCCGACACACATTATCGAGTTTTTGGATCGGAAAATGAGAGAGCTCGGTAACACGAATCTCTCATAATTTCTTAAAATTGATATCCATCCATCCATCCATCCATCCATCACACGATCTCTCTAACTCCCGTCCGGAACGCATGAAAAATGCCATTGAACGCATGAAAAATGCCATGTTGTAGGGGTATGAAATTAATAATATAAATAAGTATCTTCAACGGTTTTACATCGGAGAAAAATCGGAGAATGCCCCGGGCTCCTCTCCCCTGGATGGATGGATGGATGGATGGATGGATGGATATCAGTTTTAAGACTATCTCCGGGTGTATGTTTTACCAAATCACACTATCCTCATCAAAAATATGTCGTCAGACGGAGGTGCCGCACCCAAAAACCCGTCAAAAACTTACAAAAACTGATCGAAAATGACCCTCGACCCCTCAAAAAACCATCAACTCAC
>JAKOVY010000161.1 GCA_029781825.1 Bacillota bacterium
ATGAGCGCGGATGGGTCAGCTGGACCGATATGCCAGGGCGATCAGCGAGAGCAAGGAATACGGTTCTTTGCCTTGTTATAAGGTTTATCTGGCGCCCGAAGGCTTCATCCCGGAAAAGAATGTCGGCGTGTGGATCCCCGTGTGCCATGAAGACATCATATGGGCTGGGGTTGGGTTGCTGCGGGACGGGGGACTGGGCCAGGTGGCGTGGAATAATCTGTATCGGCTGTTGGCGGATTTGGCGACTGGACCGACAGGTCAGGCTGAGGAAGATCTCGAGGAGCTGATTTACCTGGCGGATAAGCTGGCAACAGAGGATTTTGACTTGAATGCTTATGCCCGGTACCGGAGCCTGAGAGATCAGAATCATGCCTTTATCCAATTAATTGCGGAGGGATTGGAATGGCAAAGTTAAGTGAAGCCGGCGCCCTTTACTTGAAAGACTATTACATTCTTACCGAAGCCCGGGAGGAAATGGAAAGTTATCTCGACAAAGTCTTATTGGCTGGGTATTCGAAGCTGGCAGATATGGTGCAAGAGCTGACCGATGATACAACCAAATGGGGTGTGTGGAGAAGCCAGTCTCCCATGGGGTATATGCAGATTGGTGTCCAGGTGTTGCTGGGTGAGTTCGGCGGCTCCAGGAAGGGAAGGTCGGATATGTTTGTGGCCTACCGCGATGTGAGGCACACAACGCGCATTACGGATCCGCTCAGTGTCGAAATAGGCGTGGCAGTCCACGGACAGAGTAAATTGCTGGGGCAGGAAATTGAGCGGCGTTCACTGAATATGTTTGGAGATAACATTGTCGGGCGCCAATATCCCGACCTGATTCCCGAGAGTTCCGACGAAAGCGCAGATAATGTTTTTGAAACCATTCAGGACGTCTGCCTGAAACTAAAAGAGATTATCGATGCCGTTGCAGAGGAGAATTAAGCGGTTTAGGGCTTTGGGGGAGGGGAATATAATTCGGCGCAGAATACATAAAGCAGGGAGCGCAGCCTGGCGCCGGCACAGGAGGCGGGCGTGGTGAATACTGAACTCCTGAACGAACTCTCTGAGTGCTTAAAGGCAACCCGGGTTACCGCCGAGGTCCGGAAGGCGTCCGCACAGTTCTTCCATCGGGTTAAGGACGAGGACCTGGACACCGTTCTTGTCGTCTGTGAAGAATTGCTTGCGCAGCGGAAAAGGCAGTTTCGGGTGGTTGCCTTTGACTGGGCCTTCCGGATGAAAAAGCAGTACACCCGGGACACGTGGCCGGTCTTTGAGCGCTGGTTAGAGGAGTATGTCCGGGACTGGGACGGTTGCGATGATTTGTGCACCCATGCCTTTGGGGAACTGCTGGCCCAGTATAATGACCTCTTTGCGCGGGTTATCCCGTGGACGGAACATCCCGACTTTTGGGTGCGGCGGGCTTCTGCAGTTATTCTGATTTACCCAATCCGCAAGCGGCGGGCGCAGGGCCTGGACCCGTTTTTAATCGCCGACAGGCTCATGCACGATGAGCATTACCTGGTGTTAAAAGGCTACGGCTGGCTGTTAAAAGAGTATTCCCGGTATGACGAGGATGCAGTTGCCGCCTATCTCGCCAGGCACAGGCCGCACATGCCCCGAATAGCCTTTCGCTACGCCCTGGAGAAAATGCCCGGGGAACGCCGGAAAATGCTGATGAACTTATAGAAGGTGCTCCGGATACGTAATTGCCCGGCGCTTTGCGCCGGGCTGTTTTAGTCGGGGCAGGGGGAACGGAGGGCGGCAGGACGGCTTTACCATCATTGA
>JAKOVY010000017.1 GCA_029781825.1 Bacillota bacterium
ATAATCAGTTTGGATACCTCGGATTACGATACCCAGTTGACCGTGGCGGAGGCCACCCTGGCTCAGGCGGAGTCGGCTTATGAAAACGCCCGCATTAATGCGGAGCGTATCCGCATGCTGCACCGGGAGGGTGCAGTCTCCGACCAGCAGTTGGAGCAGGCCGAACTGGGGCTGGTACAGGCGAGTTCAGCTCTTGAGCAGGCGCGGGCTGGCGTCCAGGGGGCTCGGAACCTTCTCAGCAACTGTCAGATTACCTCTCCTATAGAAGGGGTGGTGGGACTTATCCAGGTAAACGAAGGCGATATGGTGAGTCCTCAGGTCCCGGTAACGGTCGTCAGCAGCACGGGAAAGCTGGCGGTTAAGTTGAACGTAACGGAAGGAGATATCAGCTTTATAAAAGTTAATGACCCGGTAAAGGTGAGGGTAAGCAGCATCTCCGACCAGGAATTTACAGGGCGGGTTACTTCCGTGGCGGCGGTAGCCCATCCCCAGTTCAAGACTTTTCCCGTTGAAGTGACCCTCGATAATCCGGATAACCTTTTGAAGTCGGGGATGATCGCCGAGGTACGGATCGGCACCGAGGGGAAGGACGGAGTGCTGACCATCCCCAGGAATGCAGTGGTGCAAAAGGGTGCCCGGCATGTGGTCTTTACAGTGGATGAGGAGTCAATAGTCCACGAGACCACCATCGAGGTGGGGATTCAGAACCGTGAAAGGGTTGAAGTTGTAAAGGGGCTGAAACTCGGTGATCAGGTGGTAGTCAAAGGACAGACCTTGCTCCATGATGCCGACAAGGTCAGGGTAGCAGGAGGCACGGTCGAATGAGGTTAGTTAATATCTCGGTTAAAAGGCCGGTTTTGATAACCATCCTGGTAGGGGTCGTGCTGATTCTGGGTTATGTCAGTTTTACCCATCTCGCGGTGGACCTCTATCCGGAAATGAAGTTCCCGGTGGCGGCGGTGATTACCAACTATGCCGGCGCCGGGCCTGAAGAAGTGGAGTCCCAGATCTCGCAACCCTTGGAGAGCGCTCTGGGGACGGTAGCCAACGTGAAAGAGATCAGTTCCTATTCGCTGGCCGGCATGTCGGCGGTTATTGTCCGGTTCAACTGGGGAACCGACATGGATTTTGCCGCCCTGGATATGCGAGAAAAAATCGCCTTGATTGAAGGGTACCTGCCGCAGGATGCGGAAAAACCAATGGTAGTTAAGATGGATCCCTCAATGATGCCGGTAATCCAGATTGCGCTCAGCGGAGGGGAAGACCTGGAACGACTGCAGTCGCTGGCGGAGGATGAGATCAAGCCGGCTCTGGAGCGCATCCCCGGGGTTGCTTCCGTAACCCTGACCGGGGGCTATACCCGTGAGGTCAGGGTGGATGTCGATCCGGCGAAGCTCCAAAACTACGGCCTTTCCATATCTCAACTGGCTCAAGTGCTGAGGGCTGACAACTTCAATCTGACCGGTGGAGTCGTCAAAAGCGGGGATCGCCAGTATTATGTGCGCGCCCTGCAGCAATTTGAGAGCGTGGACGACATTCGCAACGTGACCATCTTTACGCCCACCGGGGAGACCATAAAGTTAAGTGATGTTGCCACGGTAACCGACGGCTACAAGGATGTGGATCAGAAGACCCGTCTGAACCAAAAACCAAGCATGGGGATCCATATCATGAAACAGTCGGGTGCCAATACGGTTAAGGTATCGGCGGATGTCAATGCCGAATTGGAACGCCTGCGGCAGGAGCTGCCGGGCAACATTGAGGTTGCGGCTGTTTTTGACCAGGCGGATTTTATCAATGATACCGTTGACACAATCCAGGTTCACATGCTGGAGGGTGCCATCCTGGCCATCCTGATCCTGTTCCTCTTCCTGCGCAGTGTGCCCAGCACCCTGGTTATTGCTACTTCGATTCCCCTTTCGATTGTCGCTACCTTTATGTTCATGTACTTCTTCGACATGACCATCAACCTTATCACCCTGGGCGGAATCGCTCTGGGGATAGGACGGATAGTCGACGATTCCATCGTGGTTTTGGAAAACATCTTCCGTCACCGGGTGGCGGGGGAATCACCAATTGAGGCGGCGGTCAACGGAGCCAGCGAGGTGGGCGATGCGGTCATGGCGGCCACCTTTACCACCGTAGCCGTGTTTTTGCCCATTTTCTTTGTGAGTGAGGGGATTGCCTCGATACTGTTCAAACCGCTGGCCATGGCGGTTTCGTTTGCCATCCTCAGTTCACTGGTGGTGGCCCTGACCATAGTTCCCCTTCTTTCCTCCCGCATGATGACGGGGCAAATAGTGCATGAGGTCAAGGAGGAAGGCCGGGGAATCAGACGCCTGGGTTATCGCTTTGCCTCTTTTATCGACGGTTTGGGCGAAAAGTATCGCACGGTTATCGAATGGTCATTAACCCATCGGAGGATCGTGGTTGGTACAGTAACGGTCTTGATGATCGCCAGCCTGGGTCTGGTGCCGATAGTCGGGGCTGAATTCCTGCCGCGTTCCGATGCCGGGCAACTGTCAGTCAAAATCGAGATGGATAGGGGTTCGGTATTGGAGGAAACGGACCGGGTTGCGCAGGAGGTCGAGAGGATCATCAAAGAGTCTCCCGAGGTGAAGACCGTTTTTACCAGTGTCGGATCGACCGGGCAGATGATGTCGGTAGCATCCGGGCCGGACAGTTCAACGATCATGGTGATGCTGACCGAACGCGGTGAGCGGGACCGTTCTACTGCCGAGATCGGGGAGGAGATTCAGAAGAAGGTTGCCGCCATTCCCGGAGCCAAGATCACGGTATCGGAGTACGATCCCATGACTTACGGCATGCAGAGCGAGGCTCCGGTGGCGATTAAGATTGCGGGTGATGATCTGGACGAACTGTGGCGCCTGTCAAATGAGGTGGCCGATATAGTACGGGAGGTCCCGGGAACCCGGGAGGTGGAGTCATCCCTTACCGAAGGGACTCCTGAGGTGCAGATCGAGGTGGATCGTATCAAAGCGGCCGCTTACGGGCTGACCCCGGGACAGGTGGCGACCAGTCTGCAGAGTGCGGTTCAAGGGACCGTTGCCACCCGTTACCGTGTGGAAGGGGATGAGGTTGATGTCCGAATCCGCTATGAGTTGGGAGCTCGTGAATACCTGGACGATCTGGGGGCCATAATGATAACCACCGCTACCGGAGGGCAGGTGCCATTGGGCCAGTTGGCGCGAATCACAGTCGATTCCGGTCCGATGTCGATATCGCGAATTGACCAGGTACGCGTGGCCCAGGTGACGGCAAACCTTTCCGGACGTGACCTGGCCAGTGTCATAGCTGATATCCAGGAAAGACTGAATTCTTTCCCGCTTCCCTCCGGGTATACGATAGAGTACGTCGGTGAAAACCAGGAAATGGTGGAAAGCTTCCGCAACTTAACCGTGGTTCTGCTCCTGGCGGTTGTGTTGGTTTACGCGGTAATGGCCATCCAGTATGAGTCATTCTTTGTGCCTTTCGTTATCATGTTTTCAGTTCCGACCTGTTTTATCGGGGTAGTAGCCTCCTTGGCTCTAACCGGCCGAACCTTGAACGTGGTTTCCTTCATCGGGCTGATAATGCTGGTGGGGATCGCCGTTTCCAACGCCATCGTCCTGGTGGACTATATCCAGAAGCTGCGCGAGCGCGGTATGGAGCGCAACCAGGCTGTGGCCCAGGGTGGTGCGGTCAGGCTGCGCCCGGTGCTGATGACCGCTTTGGCAACTATCCTCGCCATGTTCCCTCTCTCCCTGGGATTGGGTGAAGGCGGCGAGATGACGGCCCCGCTGGCAACGGTTGTTATCGGAGGTCTGTTGGTGTCGACGGTTATCACCCTGGTCCTGGTTCCGGTGGTCTACACCATCTTTGACGACTGGGGCAATCGGTTTAGAGGGTGGCTGGCCCGTCGGAAATCCGCAGATTCAGGACTGGAGGTGTAACCGAGTGCAGCAGGAACGGGGCAAAAGGGAACGCATCCTGGAGGCGGCCCAAACGGTTTTTGCCCGCAAGGGATATTACCAGGCCAAGATTGAAGAGATCGCCGAACTGGCCGGGGTGGGCAAGGGCACCGTTTACGAGTATTTTGTCAGCAAAGAGGAACTGTACAAAGAAATGTTTAAGGTTATCCTCAACCGGTATACGGAGTACGTAATGGTGGAGGCAACCCCGGAAATGACGACGAAGGAGTGGATCAGGCACCTCTTGGAGATGCACCTGCGGTATATGCTGGAAAACCGGCAGCATATGCCTACCAATTTCGGAGACCTGGGAGGCATGGATACTGAGATCCTGGAATGGATGTATGATATGCGCAAGCGGAGTGTCAATCGCTTGGTACCGGTATTTCAAAAAGGGATTGACCGGGGCGAACTGAAGGGCATGGATCCGGAACTGGGAGCCAACCTGCTGATAGGGATGATGCGGGGAGTTACCCTTCCCCTGATGGTGGAAGGAACTTATGGCGAGCCGTCGCAGGTGGCGGAAGCGATGACGGAAATACTTTTCCACGGGATCGCGCGTTAAAATGCTTTTGCAGATCAGGCGGTACCTATCCCTGGGTGCCGCTTTTTTGTTAAACCGCACCGACCGCATGGTACGATGGCTAACACCTCGCAGGTGGGTAACGGATATGGGATTTTTGCTCCTTCCACTGCAAGAAATGAAGGAACTTGGTCGTAGTTACTAAATGTAAATATTTCCTTACAGTTAAATGGGGGAGAGGGTTTATGAGAATAAAACTGCCGGCAGTTTTGCTGGCGATGGTTTTGATTGTGACGCGCCCGCTGCCGGCTCTGGCCTTCTTTGATACCCAGAGCCACTGGGCGGGCAGTACCATACACCATCTGGCGGCTCGCGATATCGTCCATGGAAGATCCGCAGAAATTTATGCTCCCGATGCCCCGGTCACCCGGGCTGAGTTTGCCACCCTGTTGACCAATGTACTGGACCTGGGAGAAGAGGCGCGTTTGCTGCAGGGCGGAAGCAGCTCATTTCGTGATGTCAACCCCGGATTCTGGGGCAAGGGAAGCTTGGAGATCTGTTTTGAGTTGCAGATTATGGTGCCTGACAGCCGCGGCCAGTGTTACCCGAACCGCAACATCACCCGGGCGGAGGCGGCGGTAATGGTGTCGAAGGCCCTAAGGCTTGCCGTTAATGATGAACTGAACTTTGCCGATGCCGATCGGATTCCCGCCTGGGCGGTTAATGGGGTCTCAGCCGTCTGCGAATCTGGGATAATGAGGGGGTTTCCGGATAACACCTTCCGGCCGCAGAACAATCTCACCCGGGCGGAAGCGGCCGTTATTGTGGAGAATATTCTGGAGTACCGGGGAGAGAAGTACCAGGGGCAGGGGCACCTGCTCTCGCTGGATACGAAATCCCGGCGGGCGACCCTTTCCATAAATGGACAGAGTTATACCTTTGATCTGGCTGATAATTTTCTGCTGCAGCCTCTGTTTAAGTCGGGGCACTGGAGTCTCCCCTTCCCCTGTTACTTTGATTTGAACCGGCAGGGGGAACTGGTATACTGCCTGCAGTTGGAAACGGATGAGGAACAGCCTATAATCTTCAGCACCCGAAAGGCCCCGGCAACCGCTGATACATCAGGGAACGGCCTCCGGTTGTGGGAACTGGAAAACGGAACTGCCGGGACCGGGACCAAACTATCCCCGGTGATGGCCGCAGAAACTGATAACCGCTTGGTAAACCCGCGCCTGTCAAGCAGTCTCAACAACGCAGAGGTAAAGGCCTCCGATTTGCGAAACCTGCTTGGGGTTGACGGCAGCGGCGTCAGAGTTGCGGTGATTGATACCGGAATCGACCCCGGGCATCCCGACCTCAGGCAGACGCCAAATGGCGGCTTGAAAGTAAGCGGGTGGGTGGACCTTACCGATCAGGGAAAGATAAATCTGAGCCCTGCTGATGTCGAAGCGGGATGGGTGGATTTGCCGGAGAACGGTTTCAGTTTAGGTGCCTACAAATCCAGGAGCGGACAGGTTCGTTACGGGTATCTGGACCCGGCCAGGCTGCCGGTCAAGCTGCAGTCCGGTGACCGCGAGCTCCTGGTAGTGGCCCTGGATACCGGCCAGGCCGGGAGATATGACACCGTCTTAATCGACCTCAACGGCAACGGTTGGGTGGAAGATGAGAAACCCCTTAAGGTCTATGCTGAGACTCATGAGTATGCATCGTTGTTAACCCAGGAAGGTAAACCTTTTAATTTTGTAGTCAGCTACATCAGCCCGGCCGGGAATTATGTTAAACTGGGGTTCGACGCCGTCGGTCACGGTACCAAAGTAGCCGGTATTCTGGCGGGGAATGGTTTGGTGCAGGGCACTGCTCCCGGGGCCGAGTTGGTGGCTATCAAGGTGTTTGACGGTTATGGCGGCAATGACCTGAGCCGGCTTAAGGAAGCCGTCAGATTGGCAGCCGACATGGGGGTCCAGGTGGTCAACCTGAGTTTGGGGTATGCGGGCCTGCCCGCAAATGAGCGTCAGGAACTGGAGACACTTGTAAATTACATATCTGCATCAAAAGGTATTACCTTTTGCGTCTCCGCCGGCAATCTGGGACCAGGTTTGGGTTCTATAACCAGTCCGGCTGACAGCCAAAAAGGCATATCGGTCGGAGGTTACCTCTCTCCGGCGATATGGAGGCTAAACTACGGCTGGCCGGTAGAGCAGCCGACTATCTGGCAGTTCAGTTCGGTAGGGCCTTCTGCCGGGGGTATTGCGCCTTTAGTGGTGGCACCGGCATCGGCAACCACAACGGATGTGCTATGGAGAGGAGAGTACGTTCTGGAGGAGGGTACCAGCATAGCCGCCCCTTACGCAGCGGGCGGGGTGGCCCTGCTGATCCAGGCAGCCCGTCAGGCAGGGATCGCCGTATCCCCGGATCTATTGCGGTTGGCGATCTCCCGGGGAGCAGAACCCCTTTCCGGATATTCACAGGCGGAAGCCGGTTATGGCGCCCTCAACCTGCTGCGCAGCTGGGAGATTTTAAAGGGAAGCCTTGCACTGCCGCTTGAGGCCCGACAGGGGAACGGTGAACGCGGGCTTTACACTCGCTCATACCTGCCGGGGTTGACCTACCTGCAGGTGGCCAATACCGGAGCGGCCAATCAGTACCTGGAGCTTGGCAGCACCAGTTCGTGGATCAAATTTTTCCAGCAATATCTGCAGGTACCGGCTCGGGGAAGCAGGAGTGTGGCTTTGGAGTATGATTTGCCTGATGCGCCGGGTCTGTACAGCGGGGTGATAACCGGAAGTGACCCCGTAACCAAAGAGACCCGCCTGGAGGTCTTGCAGACGGTGGTGGTTCCCTATAAATTGACCGCCGGTTCCGGTGCGGCTGTCAGTGGCGAAGCCGCGGCGGGAATGTACCGGCGGTACTTCTTTGAGGTGCCGGAAGGGAACGGGCAGATGAACCTCAGGGTTACCATCCCCAAGGATGCTTCGGGTCAGTATCAGGGTCGGGTCAGGATGCACATTATGGATCCCGCCGGCAGGCTAATCCACGCATCAGGATACGCCGGCAGCGGCTACCCGGTCACATCCGGCTATGAGTTCCTGGAATACACGCTGTTCAATCCGGCGGCGGGTGTCTGGGAAGTGGTGGTATACAGCTCCGTATCCCTCTCCCAGTATGACCTCACCTCCAGCCGGTATACCATAACCGCCAGCCTGGAAAACTGGGTGAATTCCGAGCCTGAACCACCGCAGGACAAGTATATAATTACATCCGTTCCGTCCTCTATCAAAGCCGGGGTTCAAAACCTAACGCTGAACTTCTGGGATAAGTTGACCAAGCTCCCGGCCCGTGGGCGAGTGCTGATCAACAACCTCCTTTATGAGCTGAAAAACGGCAAGGTCCACCTGTCTATCGCTCCCCGGGACCAGTTCCCCTGGCTGGAAATCGCCTGGTGAGAGAAGCCGGGGATGGTTCTGCTGGGTTGCGCAACAAGTCCCCCGCATCCATTTTATGGCTGTCCGGAAAAATCCTAAGGCGTGTCCTGCTCAGGGTTGGCAGGGCCCTTTATATTTCATATTATTTAGAAAGATGATTTAAACGGAGGAAAAGTTGGCTTGAAAAAGGTTATGGTTGTATTCGGGACCAGACCGGAAGCCATAAAGATGGCGCCGGTGGTCAAAGCCCTGGAAGCGGTACCGGTTCTGGAAACTGTGGTGTGCGTTACCGCCCAGCATCGAGAGATGCTGGACCAGGTCCTGGAGTTGTTCAGGATTGTACCCCGGTACGACCTGGACATTATGAAAGAACGGCAGGACCTGTTTGACATTGCCACCTCGGTTCTGAGCGGATTTCGAGAGGTCTTGCTTAAGGAAAGGCCCGATCTGGTCTTGGTTCACGGCGACACCAGCACCACCTTTTTCGGTGCCCTGTCCGCCTATTACCTGCAGATTCCGGTGGGACATGTTGAGGCCGGGCTGCGTACCCGTAACAAGTACTCACCATTCCCCGAAGAGATCAACCGCACCCTGACCGGACAGTTGGCGGACCTGCATTTTGCGCCCACCGAGTGGTCCCGCAGCAACCTCCTGGCGGAGTCTGTGCCCCCTGAAAAGGTCTGGGTTACCGGCAATACGGTAATCGACGCCCTCTTACAGACGGTGAATCCGGAGCACGTTTTCACCCCGGAGCTGGACGGGGTCGACTTTTCCCGGCGCATCCTGCTGGTTACCACCCATCGCCGTGAGAACTGGGGCGAGAAGCTGATGCAGGTGTACCTGGCTCTGCTGGATATACTGGAATCATTTCCCGACACCCTGGTGGTTTTCCCGGTTCACATGAACCCGGTGGTAAGAGACCTCGCTTACCGGGTGCTGGGGGATCATCCCCGGATCAAGCTGATCGAACCCCTGGAGTATGCCGATTTTGCCAATCTGATGCACCGTTCCTACCTGGTCCTCAGCGATTCGGGAGGGCTGCAAGAGGAAGCCCCTTCTCTGGGCAAGCCGGTCCTGGTCCTGCGCGATACCACCGAGCGCCCGGAAGCGGTGGAAGCCGGTACGGTAAAGCTGGTCGGGACCTCGCGCGAGGTTATACGGGATACGGCCTGCAGGCTCCTTTCCGACCGGGAGGAATACGATAAAATGGCCCGCACCGCCAACCCCTATGGCGACGGGAAGGCCTCCCTCCGTATCCGCGACATCATACTGGATTACTTCAAACTCTAAACGGCCAACCTGAATAGACGCCATCGGACCGCGTGGTAATCAGTGCGGGAGGAGCATGAGCGCGAGCCGCGGGAATAAAACCCGGAACCTCTGGGAGACTCTAAGGAAGGAGTCCTAGAGGGGGTATGGTTGTGGAGATATATTTGCTCGGAGTCCTGAAAGCCTTGATTGCGTTTGTGGTGATCTTGATATTGGCCCGCTGGCTCAACAAGGAGCAGCTATCCCACCTCACCTTCTACGACTGGATTGTCGGGATTACCATAGGTTCGATCGCCGCCAACCTGGCCACCGACCCTGAAAGCCGTACCCTGGAACACGTGGTGGTAATGGTTGTCTTCAGCGCCGCCGCTTACCTCACCGGGATGATAACCGAAAAAAGCCGGCCCCTGCGCAAGCTCATCGAGGGCGAGCCCACGGTGGTGATACACAACGGTCGGATACTGGAGCACAATATGGCCAAGCTCCATTACAATGTGGATAATCTTTTGAGCCAACTCCGCGAAAAGAACGTGTTCAACATCGAGGATGTTGAGTTCGCGCTCCTCGAGGGCAATGGCGGGCTGAGCGTCCTGCTGAAGTCCCAGAAAAGGCCGGTAACTCTCTCCGACCTGGGCGCTCCTACCAATTATGAGGGGTTACCGAGTGAGATTATCGTGGACGGTCAGGTTATCTACCAGAACCTGAAGCAGAACCAATTGGATGAGCAGTGGCTGATAGCCGAATTAAGAAAACGCGGTTACAACTCCCCCCGGGATATCGTACTGGCCACTCTCAGTGCCGACGGGCAGCTTTATATCGACGACAAAAAAGACGGAAACGAGCATATGGTTGATGTCTCGGATTAGGCAGGTTGTTCGCAATTACAGATTATGGTATCTATAAAAATAGTGATAGTGCGGGCAAGAATTGACGGGGGCTAATATGAGCAGAATCAGATTTGGGACCGACGGCTGGCGGGACATCATAGCCGACAATTTTACTTTTGCCAATCTCCGAATGGTGGTACAAGGGATCGCTTCCTATGTAAACGGCCGTCGGTTGGGCAAGCGGGGAGTGGTGATCGGGTATGACAACCGTTTTCTCTCTCGGGAATTCGCGGAGGCGACCTGCGGGGTCCTGGCCGGAAACGGCATCCGGGTCTATATACCGGATAAAACCATCCCCACACCGGTAGCCGCCTTTGCCGTGCGTCACCACCGCGCCGGCGGCGCCATAATGATAACGGCCAGCCACAATCCTCCCCAGTACAGCGGAATAAAATTCATCCCCGAATATGCCGGTCCCGCCCTGCCCGATGTCACCGAGGAGATTGAAAAGGAGATCCGGCGGGTGAGCGAAGGCGGCCGCATCTACGAGTTGTCCATGAAGGAAGCCGAGGAGCTGGAGCTTGTCAACCGGCTGGATGTCGACGAAAGCTACATCAATCACCTGCAAAAGCTGGTCAACCTGAAGGTGGGAGCAGGTGAGGCGTCCACCGTGGTGGTCGACCCCATGTTCGGAGCCGGGATAGGCTACCTGGAAAGAGTGCTGCAGGAGGCCGGTTATCGGGTGGTGCCCATAAACAACTACCGCGACCCGCTCTTTGGAGGGAGCATGCCGGAGCCGACCGATCGGCTGTTGGGCAGGTTGAAAGAGGAAGTGTTGCGCCATGGAGCCGTTCTCGGCCTGGCCCTGGACGGGGATGCCGACCGGTTTGGAGTGGTTGATGACCAGGGGAGGTACTGGCCCCCCAACCGGATTCTGTCCCTGCTGTTGCAGCACATCCTGCGGACGCGGAGTATGCGGGGACCGATTGCCAGAACCCTAGCCACCACCCATATGCTGGACCGGGTGGCCGAGGCCTACGGGCTGGCGGTACTGGAAACGCCGGTGGGGTTCAAGTACATAGGGCAGTGCCTGCGCGAAAAGGGGTGCATCCTGGGGGGAGAGGAGAGCGGCGGCATGTCAATCCTTGGTCATGTGCCGGAAAAGGACGGGATCCTGGCCGGACTCCTGGTGGTCGAAATGCTGGCC
>JAKOVY010000058.1 GCA_029781825.1 Bacillota bacterium
TCAATCATGTCCGCCACTCGCGGAACCTGCCGGGCAACGGCGTCGGTCAACTCGAGTCCAAAGGATACCGTATGCGGTTCCACACCGTAGACTATGATGTCGGGATCATGTCCTTCCAAACGCAACAGATATACGGCTTCCACCAGGCTCATTTCGTGCAGAGAAACGGCGTCGGTGTCGGGTTTCACTTCCAGTTCATCAAAGGGTGCCCGGTAGATGGTGCCCGGTTCCCCCCCGCCACGCATGGCATCAACAACAATACAGGTGTCGGCCTCAATGATAAAGTCCATCAGGTCGTAGGAGTAAGTTCCACCGTCAATCAGTTTAACCTCCGGGGGCAGCTCTCGCTGTTGGAGGTGCCTGATGACATGCACACCTACCCCGTCGTCCTGCATCAACAGATTGCCGATTCCCAACACCGTTATCCTTTTCACACTGGGCCCTCCCTAACTCTCCTCATGGTAACCGTGATGAAAATCCTCCGGGATCTTTCCGGTAAACATCGATTTCAGGATGGGGATGCCCTCGGCGATATCCAGGTACACGTGTACCATAATCGTAATTACAAACAGCCAGTTTATTGCATAGTGGATAATGCGAACGACCAAAAATCCGCCTAACAAGCCCGACAAGCCGAGGAAAAGATGGGGCTTGTAAAGGATGAATCCGGTGATGATCATCAGTATGGCCATAACCAGCCAGGCGGTATACATCCCCTTCTGTCCAGGATTGTACTTCCCATAGTAAGGGTGATCATCAGCCAGAAACAGATAATACTTGAGCATGCTGGGCAGCTTTTTGGTATCTTCTATGGGCCGGTATACGATGTTCTTGGCGTCCTTGGCCACGATGGCATAGTAGACCCTTCCTATGACTCCGAACGTCAGAACGTAAGCCATGGCAAAGTGTATGGTCCGGGCCGTGTCCATGCTGCTGAACAACTTGAAGCTCTGAGGTGCATGGATATAAAAGCCGGTCAGTATCAACATGATGATGGCAATCATATTGGTCCAGTGAAATATCCGGATCCAAATAGAATGCCGCTCCTTCATCTTTTTAATCATCAGTGCACCCCCTAACTGACGACAAACTGGCTCAAAGTCTTCCCATTAGGAGTCATAACATGGATGGCACAACCATAGCACGGGTCAAAGGACCGAACGATTCTGACCAGTTCTACAGGATTGGCGGGATCCGCCACCCTGGTTCCGATAATGGCCTGCTCCATGGGGCCGCGTACGGTGGCCGCTCCGCTGCCGGTCCGGGGTCCGGAATTCCAGGTGGTAGGTACCACTGCATTGTAAACCTTGGTCCGCCCATCGGCGCTGATACGGTGCCAGTGTCCCAGTGCACCGCGGGACCCTTCACAGAGTCCGACTCCCACCACTTCTTTTTTGGGCAGTTCATGAGGCGTGCATACCGGTTGTCCCGGTTCAAGCTGCAGAACCCATTCCTTCATGGCCTTGGCAAGCTGAGAAGCTTCTACCGCGCGGGCAAAGTGACGCCCCATCACGGAAAAGGCTTTATCGCCCAGGGCCAATACATCGGGATTCTTGTTAACCCACTGGCGGGCCAGAGGTCCTACTTCCATGGCTTCTCCGTTATAGCGCGGTGACTTAAGCCAGGAATAGGCTCCCTTCTTCTTGGCATTGGGAGTTACCACCGCCACATCGGGGGTATTGCCGTCGGTATCATCTTCGTACCACGAATAGGTTACTTCTTCGGTAATCACCGCGGGATCAAGTTCCCTGTACTGCCCGCGAAGGTAAATTCCGCTGTCCCAAAACTTTTTCTTTTTCACATGGTCCCGGCCTTCCTCCAGGGGGAAGCTTCCGTAGCACAGGAAGTTCTGGCAGCCGGTACCGATGGAAAACCAGTCGGAATAATACTCGGCCACCGTCTTTACCAGAGGAATATACTTGTTATCTATAAAGGCCTGTATCTCTTCGAGATAGTTTAAAAACTTGTAGATCTTGGAGGTGTCCGGAACCTCCGAGACCCCGCCGGGCACGATGGACTGCACATGCGGCAACCTGCCTCCCCAAATGGCTCCCATTTCGTGGGCTTTGCGCCTGATGGTCAAGGCCTCCAGATAGATGTCCACCGCCTGGGCATTAATATCGGCCGGCAAACGATAATCAGCCTCATAGCGAGGTTTGAAAGGCGCTATATCCGGTCCCTTTACATAATCAAGGGCTGCCAGGTGGAAGAAATGGAGGATATGCGAATGCATATAGTTGGAGCCCAGAATCAGGTTTCTGATGATGCGTCCGTTAGGCGGGGGTTCAATCCCCATGGCATCGTCCAAAGCCATAGCGCCGGCAGTCGCATGAGATACAGGGCAGACCCCGCAGATACGCTGCACAAGCTGTTGGGCGTCACGTGCATCCCGTCCCTGTAAAATCAGCTCGAAACCACGCCACAGGGTACCGCCGGTCCAGGCATCCACCACCACATTGTTCTCGACTTCTACCTCGAGTTTAAGGTGGCCTTCTATTCTGGTTACCGGATCAACTATGATCTTTGCCATTATGCCTCACCTTCCTTAGATTTGTCTGCCTTTTTGGGACCGATCCTGCCGGTCAATACGTTACCGGCCAGATGCCCGGCAATGCCAAGGGCTGTGGCTGCGCCCAGCACTATGCCGATTTGGTCGGCAGTAACTGCAGTTGCCGGTCCAACCGGCATTTCCGGTAGTCTCTCGTACATCGGCCAGCCTGGAAACTGCGGTTCAGTACAGCCGATACATACTCCGCCGCATCCGACGCACCAGTTGTTACCTTGGTTCCACATGCGGTTCATGGCATCACAGTGGGCAAACGGACCTTTGCATCCCAATTCCAGCATGCAGCCCATCTCACCGAAGGTCTTGGCAAATATAGCATTGTCGAAGTACTGCCTTCTCTGGCAGTTGTCATGAACGATCTTTTCGAAAAACATCTTGGGACGCCCAAACGCGTCTAATTCAGGAATATCTCCATAAAGAAGCACATGGGCAATGGTCCCCACCATCCAATCGGGATGAGGTGGACAGCCGGGCACGTTGACCAAGGGGACGTTCTTTACTACCGCAGATACCGGTTTGCAATCGGTAGGATTGGGGTCGGTAGCAGGAACGCCGCCATAAGCGGAACAGGTACCGAAGTTCAATATCGCTTTGGCCTTGCTGCCGATGTCGGTAAGGAGCTTCTTGAATACCAGCGGCTCATGGCCTTCCTCACCCACCGTGCAGTAGAGCCCATCGGCACCCATAGGAACTGCGCCCTCCACCACCAGGAAGAAGTTCTTCGGATTGGTTTCCGCCACCTTATAAATGGCTTCCTTGATAGCCAGATCCCCGGCGGCAGCGCTGATGTTCGGATGATACGTCAGGCTTATAACCTTGGTCAGTACCTCTTTAATATCAGGGTGAACCGTATTGAGCAACGATACCGAACATCCCGTACATGATGCTCCCTGGATCCAAATTACCGGTGGCGCACCTGCCGCAACCGCTTCCTTCATGAAGGGAGCCAGATATCCCGCCAGGGATATAGCCGCCGCTGAACCCGCACACATTTTGAGAAATTCGCGCCGACTCAGTTTGGTAGACACTTTATATTCCCTCCCCAACTGTTAGTTTCAATTCTGGCATTACTCGAATGTGATTCCTTAACAGCTCATTTATGCCTCAGCTCTTTTTTTCCTCACCTCCTCCAAAAGCCATTCAATCCATGCCTCAAATCCCTCGCCGGTACGACCGGACACCATGAACACCGGCGCGTGGGGGTTGATCTTTGCCACATCCTCCCGGAACTGCTCAACGCTGAAGTCGGTGAACGGCAGAAGATCGATCTTGTTCAGCAGGACCACCCGGGCCTCACGAAATACTAGGGGATACTTGGAGGGTTTGTCGTTGCCTTCGGTGGTGCTCATAACCACCGCTTTGAAATCTTCACCCAGGTCAAACTCGGCCGGGCACACCAGGTTGCCGACGTTCTCAATAAAAAGCAGGTCCAGTTTTTCACCGATGCTCTCGAAAGCCTCGCCCACCATCTTTGCATCCAGGTGACAGGCTCCTTCGGTATTGATCTGCTTTACCGGGACTCCTTTTTTCTCAATGCGACGGGCATCTTGATCGGTATACAGGTCTCCTTCGATAACTCCCAGGCGGAGCCGGTCGTGCAAATAGTCAATACTCCTCTCCAGCACAGTGGTCTTGCCCGAACCGGGTGAGCTCATCAAGTTAACGACCAGCGTCCCCTGGCGGGCAAATATACCGCGGTTTTTGCGGGCCAGGAGGTCATTGGCTCCCAGGATGCTGGCTTCCATGCGAACCTGTACCATCAGCATTCCTCTCCTTCGTAACAGTCAATATACAGTTCCCGACCCTGAATAATCTCAACACTGCCGGAGGCGCACCAGGGACATATAAAGCTTACGCTGTCTTCCACTGCAAAAGACCGGTTGCACTGCCCGCAACTGCATACTATTTCTTTTTCCTCGATTTCCAGGACTGCGTGATGGAACAATTCTTCTTCGGCTTTGAAGGCTTCAAAAGCAAACTGCAAACTTTCGGGTAAAGCCATGGAGAGCTTGCCCACCACCAGCTTAATCCGCTCCACTTTGCGAATATTATTCTGTAGGGCACTATCACGAACGATTCCTATAATCCCTTCAATCAAAGCAAACTCATGCATGGCGGACACCTCGACCCCGATCAAAAAGTCCGGCGAAAAGAATGCCGGACATCTACGAACCCAGAATAAAAACTGCATCCGATGTGGACATGTTTATCCGGTGTTCACTTCAGCATCTCCTTTTCGCAATGGAAGGCATACCCGTTTCCCGGTATACCCCGGCCTGAAGCTCATAGCGCCTCGCGCCTGCAGACCTCCAGGCTCGGAGATGGATATTCTGTTGCCAGACGTCATACTTTGTTGATTCTATAAATAAATACAAATTCCTGCAACTCAAATTGGTTTGGTTATCCATCGCCGCCGGGTTGCTGTTTTAATAACTCTTAACCAGGGTAAAAGTGCTGGTAATATTCTTATGGGTTACGGAGAACAAGTAATTGCCCCGGGCGGTCAGGAATATCCTGGCCCGGCCGTTGTCGTCAGTCCTCAGACGATGGGGATAGTCGCGGTGATGGGTGCCGGCATAAGTAGCCTTGACCTCCAATCCCGCCACCGGTTCACCCGCAGCCAAAACCTGGAACTCGTAGTTTTCTCCCAACCGCGCATGGCTGTAACCGGCGGGAACGATTTCCAGCGGCAGGCCCAGGGGCTGCAGGCCGTGATGGTGGTGATGGCCGATCTCCAGGACAACTTTGCCGTACAGTTCATGTTCGCCCTGCTGCCGAACATATACCTGCAGCAGGCCGTCGGCTTCCTGCCCCAGATTGATCTCCAGGCTTCCCTGTCGTTCCTGTACCGGAACCGCGCGCTTTACACCTTCGGCAACTGCAAACGCTTCCAGGCCATCCCGGGAAAATCCGTCTCCCGGTTTCATATTGTAACCCTTGAATACTCGAAGGATTACTTCCTCTCCCTCATGGAAATGGCCGTGATCGGTGGCCGGCTCCAGCCATATCTCCTGGATTCGCTCAGCAACCATGGCCTCAGGAGTTTCTTCCAGCACAATGCGGTGGCGTACCAGTTCCATTTCCACGATGCGGGCTTTGACCACCCGGCGTTCTCCAAACACGCTCTCCAGAAAAATACTGCCGTCTTCGGCCGGTATGATCCTATCAACGCGCTCCATCAACAGTTCTTCACGTCCGGCGCGATTCAAATATACATTGGACTCACACAAGTTACCGACCCCCATTCTCCGCCAGGCAGCCGGGACAGACCGGACCCTGGGCGGTTTCAGTTGCTTTAATATCAGTAACCCCTTCACCGCAAAGGACGCACTGAACGGTGGCATGCATCCTGGCTTTAGGTGGAAATTCGAAATCGATTTCCTTCCAATCAAACAGTTCTTCAAAGGGCGTACTCATCAACTGCTCAAACAGCAGCCCAATCAATTCCTCTTTTTCCGCGGCCTCGGCCTCGGTCAGCGAGCCCTTGCGGACCAACTCCCGGTACCGCTGTGACTCCGGAGTGTGACTGCTCCTGAACTTCTGGGCAATACGGATCGCCTGTCCATTTTCCCGGCTGGCAATCGTGTAAACGTTTTTGCCGTAGTCCTTGAAGATCAGGTTGCCCTTGCCGAAAGTACATCCCAGTATGGCCTGTATTGCATCCACCCCGCAGGAATCGGTCTCCACCACTGCCACAAGTTCCTCGTTCACATCCGGGCCGACCCCCAACTTATTCAGGGCAAATTCCGCCACCCGCACGCCCATCAACAGGCCCGGGCATATATGGCCGTGAAATTGAATCGCCGCTTCCACCGGTGACATGTCCTTGCACAAAGCTTATCCCACCTTTCCAGCCAATCATAACACATCTGCCGGAGGCTGCAATCCGGTACAGGCCTCCATAAGCCGGCGCACCCGCTCCACCAGATGCTCCACCTGCAGAGGAAGACTCTCGCTTATCGTCCCCACAATATCCAGCTTAAATCGATTCAAAGGGATGAGCACCTTGACAGCATCTGATGAGGCAATGGCTTCCGCCATCCGGGGACTGAGTTCACCTCCCAACGAGTTGGCCGCTATTATGGCCACCGAGCCCACAATACAGTCAACCCGGGGGGCATTAAACACGATGGCATTCTCACCGCTGGCCCCTTCGTTGGCACCGGCTTTGAGCATGGCCGAGCTGGCCACCGCATTGGTGCCCAGTCCCAGTATATATACGTCGGGACCCAGTTCCTGGCGCAGTCTTTCCACTATCAGCCGCCCGATTCCTCCCCCTTGTCCATCAACAACTGCTATTCTCAATCCCTCTCCACCTTTCC
>JAKOVY010000070.1 GCA_029781825.1 Bacillota bacterium
CAACTCTTCCATGCTTTTTGCTGTTGCAAATACATTCATTATTCCTGTGACGAGTTGAAGGAATATCGATACCAATTGTTGAATCTTAAACACGAGACCTCATCCTCCTTTGCGCGGGAGTGGACGTTCTTCGGAACATCCTTTTTGAGGTCTCATTTCTCTTCTTGACCCCTTTTTACCTACTTAAACTTTACAGTACCAAATTCTAGTTTATTTGATGACCATTCCGGCAACCGGTCTGCAGTCCTCTGAACGAGCCGGACCTTTCGGCACCGTTCGGGACTACCGGCTTAAGCGTTCCCGCGTTTCGTAAACCGGCTGCCGGGCGACTTTTTTCAACTCCCGGCTGACAACTTTGCTGCTCTTCAGTGAGGTATCCCAGCGGCGGCAGCGGTCTCCGAAGTAAGCCAGCACCTGTCCCTGGCGGTGAATTGAAACCACTTCGCACTGGTTGGGACAGCCGTTGCATTCCATGCTCCGGGTTTCAAACTCGCCATCCAGGATGAAATCGGCACCTCTAAAGGAGGTTTGACGGCCCTTTATGGATTCGGCGGCCAGCAGTGCGGCCCCAATTGCTCCCATGACGTTATAGTACTCGGGCACAATGATCTCGGTATTGAGCATCTTTTCAAAAGCCCGCCTCAAGCCCAGATTGGCGGCCACCCCCCCCTGGAATACCACCGGAGACAGGATCTCCTTCCCCTTCCCCAGGTTGTTCAGGTAGTTGCGGGCCAGGGCTTCACACAGTCCGGCAATTATCTCTTCGGTCGGGTACCCCATCTGCTGCTTGTGGATCATATCGGACTCGGCAAAGACTCCGCACCGGCCGGCGATCCGTACCGGCTGCCGGGCCCTGACCGCCCAGCATCCAAACTCCTCAATTGGTATACTGAGGCGCAGAGCTTGCTGATCCAGAAAGGAACCGGTTCCGGCCGCGCACACGGTATTCATGGCGAAGTCGATTACCACTCCATCCCGCAGCAGTATGAGCTTTGAATCCTGTCCGCCGATCTCAAACACAGTACGGACATCGGGGTGAAAATGAGTAGCCCCAACCGCATGGGCGGTAATTTCATTCTTAACTTCATCGGCTCCCAACATCGCAGCCACCAGATTACGACCGCTGCCGGTAGCTCCAACTCCCAGAACCTCAAACTGCGGCAGTCGGGACTGCAGTTCCCCAAAACCCTGCTGGGTGGCCTTCACGGGATGCCCCATGGTTCTAATATAAACCGTCTCCAGGACATTCAGCTGTGGATCAAGGGCCACCAGATTAGTGCTGACAGAACCAACATCTACTCCTAGATAAATTTTTTGCATTGGTATCTCCCGTTTTCATTTTTCGCCATCTGATCATATCCAAGAATGCCTCCAGCCGGGTGATGATCCCAACTTCCCCGGCATGCTCGTCAAAATACATGGTCATAACCGGAATCCCCTCTTCCTCCTGAACCCTCTCCAAGACTGATTGGGCTACAATCTCCGGCATGCAGGTCAGGGGAGCCACTTGTATTACTCCATCCAGTTCCCGGCGCGCGTAGCTGACGGTGCTGGCCACAGTTTCACGTCCATGCCCGCCCACCCAGTACCGCAGGTAGGGTTTGGCCAGGTTCAAAGTCGCGTGCAGGCTGGGAGCAGACCGTAAGAACCCTCCCAAAAGGTGATCATTAACCCACTGGGTAAGGGTTACATCCCTTACTATCTCAACCCCCATTCTGCCCAGCTGGCGTTCCAGGTGGTAATTGGCAAAGGGCTCCAAAAGGGTATAGATCTCACCGACCAATCCTATGCGGATGAGGTCGTTATTGTCTGCATCCCGCCCTAACCCGGACAAATCCCGGTCGACTTTATCAACAACCGCTGCGATCTCTCGGAGCTCGTCGCACCTGTCAACCGCCCTCAGCCCTGCGTCAATCATTCTCTCGCAACGGTTCTTGTCAATCACCCGGGGTAACCAGTAGTGCTGCAGTGCCTCCAAACGGTCAACTGCTTTCAGCTTTTCCCAGGCCAGGCGTATCGCTGACCATACGTGAAACCAGGAGGTTTTGATTCCCAGCTGGCGTACCTGATTAAGCAGGCTGGGCAGCTGGGAGTCGGGTGCTTCGATTATCACCATGTTAAACTTCCGGCCCAGGTCCTGAAGAATATCCCGTTCTACCTGGGCATAATAGCCGAACCGGCACGGTCCCCAACCGCCCGCCATCAGAATAGCTTCTGCTCCCCGGTCCATCGCCTCCAGGTAGTTTCCGAGGTTGATCTTAAACGGCAGGCAGACAAATTCAGGGGAATAACGAGTCCCCAACTCCAGAGTACGCTTGCTGCACGGCGGCGGGACCACTACATCAAGTCCCAGTTCTTTCAACAGCGAGCTAATGGCTATATAGGAATTCCCCATATGGGGAAAGGTTATGCGCAAGCTCCTGCCTCCTTTTTCTCCGCAGCATGTCGCAGAATGCTTCCAGTCGGGTTACTACGCCGGCTTCGCCGCTATGCTCATCAACGGTAAGCAGCATAAACGGCTTGTTCATACGGCGTTCGATAATCTTGGTCATCATAGAATCCGGTCCACAGCCAAAGCATGTCAGATATATCAGTCCATCGACACCCGGATCTTTATCTAGCAGGAGGGCGGTACCTACCATCTTCCGTCCCACGGTCCAAAAGACCCTTTTCGGGAGGCCGGCTGCAGCCTGTTCAATTTTTTGGGGATCGAGCATCTCACTGGTAACAGCAGCAGCCCCCATTTCCCGCAGGCGTTCGAACAACCCCAGACTGATAAGGCGGTCATTAAGTGCATAGCAGTGCCCCAGGACACCAATGGCAAGATCACCGGTACCCCGTTTAACTGCCTGTTTGCCCTCCCACATATCTATCCCCTCCCCCAGAGTATAGCCCTGGCGGCATATGGTCTCCAGTTCGCAGGTGGCACGGGCGGAATCATTCCAGGCTTTTCTTACCCGTCCCGGTTTAAGCCCCAATTTTTTTGACCAGCGATCCAGCTCTCGATACAGGTCCCCTTCGTTACGACTCACATCAATGCACAGATCGATTAGGGGCGGTAACTCCGGGATTTGGGCTCTCAGCATATCGGGAATTCCCATAAACTTGGGGCAAATATAACTCCGCCGCTCAATGCTTACCAGACGGGGCATAAAAATGTAATCAACTTCCGTACCCACCAGTTCCAGAATGTGACCATAGAGCACCTTTACCGGGAAACAGGCCTCGCTTACCGCCATCAGTATCCCGGCCCCGGCCATCTTTTTGTTGGTGGGAGGAGAGGTTATCACCTCCCAGTTCAGATCATTAAAAAACGTTTTCCACTGCGGGTAGAAGTGATAAAAGAATAATCCTCTGGGAATCCCAACTCTCATGTTTCACCTTGTTCCTTTGCCTGTAACGTCGGGCTATCCATTGTCAATCGCCGAGCAGTTCTTTCAAGCACCTGGTGGTTATCATCGCTCCGTGTGCCGGATCGTCTCCGCCTTTCATCTTTCCCAGATCCCCTACTCCGATCACCCTGACTTCGGGGAAGCGGGCCAGGATTTCAGCGGTGTCCCCTTCCAGAAAGCGGTGACCGGGCGGTTCCGGTTCTCCATACTTATCCACCGGCCGCCTGGTAACGCGTCCATGGCGGTCCACTGACTCATTAACCTCAATTCCCCGGGCGTGTTCGGTGTTGGAAGCCACTGCAATAACCCCAAGGATATCCAAACTTTTGGCCTGCAAAAGTTTTTCCAAAGCCCTTTCCCCTTTGCCCTCTCCTGCCTCTCCCCGGTCGTCCAGCAATACAACTACCGGGTCATATGGAGCCTGCTTGATCTCCCAAATCAACCTTTCACCCGTCAACGGGGTTGGGTTTCCTCCCGAGCTGAGCAAAGGGTAAAGGCCTAAAGTCTTGCAGGCCTGGATAATGGCCTCCTGTGCATTCTCGTCGCCATCAGTAACCAGAATCACTCGTTTTTTCAAGCTTTCATCCTTTCAGGGTTCAAATGCGGCAAACATTCATCCGGGTAGAAAACGGAGACCAAGATATGTCTCATCTGCCCCTCATAGCGGGGTCCAGCAATCGCCGGTGAAAAAAGGCTTCGATTTGCCGTCCAACGCTTGCGTTGCTCTGGCGCCGGATAGAACATCCATTGTTCTGTTTCGGCCGGCGGATTCCGGCTATGTACCTATGTAATCTCAAGACACCGATTACCCGGCTTCGATGGCAACCGCATGAGCTATTCCCGGAATGGGCCCGCCCCGGTCTACCACCATAGCTCCCGTGCCGACCAGGAGAAGGCGTCTCGTCTTTCCCGCCGTTAGGTCATTAAGGTAAGGCCCGCATACCATGGCTGCCAGGCTCCCGCATCCTCTACCGCCCGCCTGTATGTTTTGTTGTTTGTCATAGATTTCGACCCCGCAGTCAGTGTACTTTTCACCGAGGCGATAACCGGCGAGCAGGCACAGCTCCTCCATTAAAGCAGAGCCGAGCTTCCCCAGATCCCCGGTAACAATAAGGTCATAATAATCCGGCCCCCGGTTCAGGTCTTTAAAATGGGTTATCAGTGTGTCGGCGGCGGCTGACGCCACGGCCGCTCCCAGGTCGCTGACACCCGGCTGTTCCCCTTCCACCACCTTGCCGATGGTGGCAACAGTGATTCGGGGCTGTTCCTGCCCCCGCTGCATTATAACGGCACCGGCACCGGTAACCGGCCACTGAGCTGATGCCAACTTGCCCCCACCCAGTTCAATGGGCAGGTGCAATTGGCTTTCAGCGGTGTGGTAATGGCTTGCTGCACCTACCGCAACGCGGTCGTAAAACGATCCATCGATGAGCATTCCCGCCAGTATCATGCCCTCCACCAGAGTGGTGCAGGCTCCATAGATCCCAAGAAAAGGCAGCGACAGTTCCCGCCCCGCATAACTTGATGCTTGGGATTGCTTTAGGAAATCTCCGGCCAATACCACTTCAATATCTCTTTTCTGCAGGCCCTCTTTGTGGGCGGCCAGCCGCAGAGCTTCTTTGAGCATCTTGCCCTCGGCTTCTTCATAGGACCTGGCACCAAAAAGATAGTCTTCTATTACCCAGTCAAACTGGCTGCCGAAAGGACCCTTCCCTTCCATCGGGCCGACAATTGAAGCCCAAGATGCTATCTGTGGGGGATTGTTGTACGCTATACTCTGCAAACCAATCTTCTTGTCGGCCATATGGATTCAGCCTTTCCAATAATGTGGTCGCTGATACCGGGGGACGGTTTTGAACCGCCGCATTACGTAATACAGTCAAAAACCCTCCCCGGATTATGCCTATTCAATGTTTTCTGCCCCATTCGAAGTACAGGCAGATTTCCCTTAGGTATTATGCACGTTATTCGCGAACTTATCCTTCGGCAACCCCGGGGCGGAAAGGGCGCTGCTCACAGCAGCCACCCCCATCGTTTATTAAGACTTTAACGCTTTACCGGCTGATATACCTCCTTCATCCAATCAACGGTCCGCGCTATGCCCTCGCGCAGGCCGACTCTGGGGTTAAGGCCCAGGAATCTCACAGCTTTGCTGTTATCGGGAATCTTGACCCGAACCGTGAATTTCTCCTCGGGAACGTAATTTACCAGGCGGTCGTCTTTGCCCAGGTACTCGAGAACCAAGTCGGAAACAGTTTTCATGTCATGGAGCTCCTGCCCCGCCAGGTTGTAAACCTCCCCCGCTCGAAAGTTGTCAGCAATATTGGCCAGACATTCTGCACAGTCTTCGATATACAGGGAGGTTCGCCGGTGGCCGAGGTAAACTGTGTAGGGCAGGTCATGCAGGGCCTTATAGGCAAATATGCTGATCGCGCTCCGGTATGGTGTGTAGTATTCTCCCGGCCCGTAGGTATTAAACAGCCTGACTCTCACAGTCTGGCTGCCGTACATCATCTCGGCATTCATGATCTGCAGTTCGTTGACCCACTTGGATATGGCGTAATCGTTCAGCTGCCGGATCTCAACGGTGTCCATTACCTCTTCTTTCATAAGCCCCTGGTAATCGCCATATACCTCGGAGCTGCTGGCAAAAACCATCTTAAACCCGAATTTCTCCTGCAGACGCAGCATGTTCTTGGTACCAATGCAGTTGGTTACCCACAGGTCTTCATAGTAATCCTCGCCGTTCCACCTGCCGAACTCGGCGGCCAGATGGTAAACCATATCGTACTCTTGCTTTCCAAATACCTGAAGAAGCTGCCGGTATTTACCCACATCACAGCGAAAATACCTTTCCTCATGGCTGTGCTTGAGGTCACACACCCATACCTCATGTCCCCGGCTTTCCAAACACCTGACCAGCGCAGTACCGACAACACCCTTGCCCCCGGTAACCAGGATTTTCAAATCAGCACCCCCAACTTAATTCCTATCCATCCCCGCCCGGATGGACTATACCGCTTCCCCGGCAGCCTTTGCCTAACTTTCGCCGGCTGTAAACCAGAAAGACGCCCCGTGTCCGGTAATATGGGGAAATTCCTCCCAAAGTGGTTCCAGAAATCTCGATAACTCGGGATCACGGCTGATGAAGTAATTGGGCTGCAGTACCTGAACTGCTTTCCCCTTGGCGAGCAGGTAGGCGGCCAGAAGGTACTGCTCCGAATAATAGCGGCCAATCCAATCCGGTGGATAATCATCGGGGAGGAATATGTCATGGAAATGGACCAACACCCCCGGCGGGAGGTTGGGCAAAACATCGAGAAAGATAACAGTGGTATCAGAATTCATTAAGACCCGGTGGGAGGAATCAATAAAGATTATGTCGCCGGGCTGGAGTTCGGAAAAGATATTCAGGTCGACGTTTTCGACCCTATCCCTGATCACGCGGTCACACAGGCTGTCAATATCACCCCGCGGTTTCGGATCAATGGAGGTTATTCTGGTGCGCAGCCGCAGGCGGTTTATCGTCCAGCGGGCAAAACGGGTTGACTCCCCGGACCCTATTTCCAAATACCTCCTGGGGTTGTTCCGAGACAGAAAACTGCAGAGAGTAATGGCATCAAAGCCGGAAATCCAGGGATTTTGCCACCGCGGAATGAAGGCTGCTTCCTTAGCCGCCTCGGGAATTTCTCCGAGCAAAGCCCTCAGATCCCAAATGTATTCAAGGTTTTTTATATAGGTTGATCGGCTGCGGTTGAGGAGTTGATTTAACCGGGGATGAGGGGGTTTGCCGTATCCATACCGGGGCTCGGGCCGCAGCGGGTAATCGATAAGCACGGTTTCACCGAGCACCTGCGGGCCTGTAACACTATACATCGAGGGTATAATGACCAGCTGCACCTCGGGGCTGAAAGCTACTATCCGGCTGTTATCCTCGTCACCCCGGAGCAGAACCCCGTAATTGGGATAGTGGCCGTCGAGCCAGTCCCTGACCAGGGTAGTTATCTCTAAAGTCATCATTCCTACCCATCCTGACGGTATGGTGAAAGTTATATCAGGGTTCTCCACCGTACTCGGCTGGTCGTTCCAGGTTACACTTGCCTGATCCCAATCCTCACGACAGCGCCAAATACTGGCACTTATACTCCCCGACGGGATGTCATTGCGCGTAACCGTCAGCTGCAGGTAAGCACTGCCTACTGCAGCACCCGCCGGTAGAAGCTCGGACAGGTGCCGGAGATCAAACCTGACCAGCGAGCGGTATCGATCGCCCACTCCTTCAAATAGGCTTATATAGAGATTACGATCCACAGCCATCTGGTTGCGGTCGCCGTAATATTCGGATATGTGGGTTGCCCCGCTGGCTGGAATATATATCGGCATTGGAAATAGCCCCTCCCCGTTTATCAGAGTTTTGGCTGGGCAGTTTGAGGTTTAATCTTTCCCCATTCTCTTCCGATATTGCGCACAATCTTTCCCTTGCGGGAGAGATAGAGATTCTGGTTATACAGGTATTCCGGAGACTGCTCCAAGCCGAGATCATGCCTGACATGGTACAAGTGTATGGTCTTGGCCTGGGTCAGACAGAGACGGCAGCCGTTGGCCAGCAGCCGCTCCACGAAATCGTTGTCATCATAAGCGAACCCGGTAAAATCCTCGTCGTACCCGCCTATGGCGAAGAACTCATCACGGTGAACCGCCATCAGGAAGGGAAGACTGGTGTTTAACCGGGGATACCGGTAATGGTAGGCCTGGTAGTCGAATCTGCCCTGGTTTTCATTAAGGTAATCAAGAAAGGACCCGTCATCATCCATACCGATAGCAGTAGCCATGAGCCGCGGATCGTAGCTCAGAGGGGCAGTGAGCAGCCTGATGGTATTATTTATGTGAAACATCTCCGCACATGAGATGATCAGGATGTCCCCCGACGCAATGCGAGCCCCGATATTGATAGCAAAACCCGGCACCCGGTAAAGCAACTCTCCCCCCAGATTTCGCTGTCCCGTGAAAACGTATTTAAGGTTTAAAATACCCTGGTATTCGCGGCAGAGGGACTCCGTTTCATCCGGGATGCCGTCATTCAAAACTATGGTCTCGATGTCAAACCCGATTTCCTGCCTGGCCAAAGAAAACAGATTCCACTTCAGTAGGTGCGGTCTCATAAAAGAGGTTATAAGAATTGATGCCCGGAGCAAACACTTCCCTCTCCTTTTCTGACAAGAACGGCTTTTTCTGTTCTCATCTTATGTAACGCATATTATGGAGGTGAAAACTAATGGCTTCCAGATCGCTCGAAAGGTAACCGTCGCCAAAGCTTAGCCATATACTAAATTAATAACCCGGAAGGGAGCCGTTTTCGAGGAGCGCAACTTGGTTAAAACTGGTGGCCAGCCGGAAAACCCTATAGTTTATCCGGGATCACCCGCTGGAAAACCGGATGGAATCACGGTAATTTACAACCGGCCATCTCCGCCGGGGGTATCCGTTATGACCTGCACCAACCGCCCATCCCGCATGGAAAATGCAATCCGGAACTACCTGCGCCAACGCTACCAGCCCAAAGAACTCATCATTATCCTCAACAACAACATCATGAGCAGGAACGAATGGCAGTTCCGGGTCAGAGGATATAGCGGAATCAAGGTATTTCAGCTTGATGAAAAGGTCTCT
The DNA here is from genome assembly GCA_029781825.1 of Bacillota bacterium. Lineage (GTDB taxonomy): Bacteria > Bacillota > Syntrophomonadia > Syntrophomonadales > DTU052 > DTU052. Next base: position 9,063 of record JAKOVY010000070.1, read on the forward strand.
TTGGGACAGTGCTATAATTTCGCGGTGGAACACGCCAGTTTTGATTATGTGGCCAAGTTTGACGATGACGACTATTATGCCCCCAACTTCCTCGCCGGAGAGATGGCAGCCTTCGACTACACTTGCGCCGATATCGTGGGTAAATCAGCCCGGTTCATTTACTTCCAGGACCTTTCCACCCTGGCCTACTATGAATCCAATCCCCAGTTCTCATATGTCTCATATGTTATCGGCGCAACCATGATCGTGAGAAAAGAGGTCTTTCAGCATGTTAGATTCCGCGATATTACTTACGGCGAGGACAGTGAGTTTCAAAAAGATTGCCAGGCTGCGGGCCGGAAGATCTTTTCGGTCGACAAGTACAACTACGTGACCATCCGCCATCATTCATCAGAGCCCCATACCTACCCCCTGGAAGACTACGAATACCTGAGGTACTGTACTGAATGCTGGAAAACCCGAGACTTTATAACCCCCATCACCCGGTAAACTGCAGACGGGCCTTGGAAATCAAGCAATCCTGCGCCTGTTGCCGGTCAAGAAACACATCGCAGCAGTCCAACCTGCCTTCTGCCCGATTGTCCAATTTTTTAAGCCGACCAGGCCAACACCTTAGAGCCGTCCCGAAGCACCATAGGACCATATATGGTATCACCTTCCATTTTTATTGAATAGGATAGCTTAAGAAGGAGGTGATATTATGCCTGATACGACCTTTTCTCCGGTTCAGGACGTATATATTGCATCGGCTTACCCGGACAGGAATTTCTTTAACCGAACCCAAGGGGATGTCCTGTTTGTTGGCAGTTTTACAAACGAAAATGATATCTATCGCAGCTTCCTGCAGTTTGACTTATTCACGCCTTATCATGGGATTCCACCTAACAGCTCCATTGAAGATGCAACTCTGCAGCTAGCCATGTACCGCAATGACAATCCCGGTGTTGCCGAGTTACGCGTCACAGATGTACTTGAGCCCTGGAATCAAAGTACTGTTACCTTCAACAACCAGCCGGCAGTATCCGATATTGGGTCGCAGGGGGTTCCTGGTCCCGCACCCTCCACAGTATCTTCTATTGTAACTAGCATAGTAATCAATTGGTATAACGGTTCCAGACCCAATAATGGTTTCGCACTGCGGGGTCTTGAAAACGCCAATAACAATATCCTTGGTTTTAGGAGCACCCGTTTTCCGGACAGTCGGCTGTGGCCCTCATTAACCGTGCGTTGGTACCGTGGAACCACGACGTTCTATCCATTCGAAGTCCTTACTGGGGCTCCCAGACAGTCATCATTCATTAACATGGTCGGGCAAGAAAAGATCACATTTCTGGTTCGGAACGAGACAAATGGAAACCTGGTAGGCGCGGTTGAGGTTGTGCAACCGGTGGGAGTAAGGGTTATTGATTCTAGTACAGCATTCACCATCCCCCCTCAGATGGAGCGGGTGATTACTTATTCGGCCGCGGTAAGGGCAGCAAGCCTTAATTTTACCTCTGCCGGAGAACAGGGAGCCTATCTGGTCAGTGCCGCAACTCATGATGAGTGAGTGTTAATCGTAAGGCCCGCAGTAAATCCCCTGGATACAGTTGTATGGTCGTTAGCAATGAAAGCATGCGATCCGGTGAAATTATCCTGCAAACCCACTTGTTTATGCCGGGCACAGCAGACCGGGACCTCTGGAGTCCCGGTGAAATAATCTTGTAAAGCGAACCCGGGCTGTAAAACCCGGGTTGGTTTTCTTCTGATATCGCCATACGACTACCCGATCTCCGAGAGAAATCCCCGCAATCGCTTGAGAGCCGCTCTTTCAATGCGGGAGACCTGGACCTGGGAGATCCCCAGGTCGTTGGCAATGGCCACCTGGGTTTCATCTTTGAAGAAACGCCGCAGAATAACCTCTCTTTCACGATAATCCAGCTTCTCCAGGGCGTCCCGCAACGCCACCTGTTCCAGGAAGTCTTCCTTTTCGAAATCACCGCCAATGGTATCAATCAGTTTGAGCTTATCACGATCCTGATTGGACAGAAGGTCATAGATGGATGTAGGCGACTGGCAGGCTTCCATGGCCAGTACGATCTCCTCCTTATCTATCCCCAGGATCTCTGAGATTTCTCCGATGGTCGGTTCCCGCCCTGTTTCAGCGCTAATCTTTTCCACCGCCCACTTCACCCGGTAATATATCTCTTTCAAGCCTCGCTGCACCTTGAGGATGCCGTCATCACGCAGGAACCTTCTGATCTCACCAATTATCATCGGCACCGCATAGGTGGAAAACTTGACCTCGTAATTGGGGTCAAATCTCTCTATGGCTTTGATCAACCCTATACTGCCCACTTGAAACAGGTCTTCGTACTCATTTTTGGTTCCCTTAAATCTCTCCATCACCAGATAAATCAGACCGACGTTTGCCTGGTACAATTTTTCCTTGGCTTCCTGGTCACCGGCTTGGGCGGCTTTGATCAGGCGGAGTGTCTCCTCATGGCTCAGCATCGGCTGTTTGTGAGGAGTGTCGGCCATTACCTGACCTCCCTACTCCCCGATTTCTTCCTTGCCGGGAAGCAAGGATTTAACCATGCGCACTCTGGTTCCTACCCCTACTTCGGAGGTGACCTCCAGCTCATCCATGAACGACTTCATAAAAACGAACCCCAGACCCATCCTGTCCGACTCTGATGAGTAAGCCGGCTGCATGGCTTGCTCCACATCCGCTATCCCGCATCCCCGGTCTTCCACAACGATGTCGACGGTCTTATCTTCCCGAAGTGTGATTTCCAATACCACTACCCCATCCGGTCTTTTGCCGTAACCGTGTATGATGCTGTTGGATACCGCTTCTGAGACTACCAGTTTCAGTTCCTCAATCTGTTCCAGGGTGCAGTCTAGTTGAGACGCAAAAGCCGCGGCGCAGGCACGGGCAAAAGATATGTTCTCGGAGATGCTGGGGAACTCAAATCTCACCCAATTCTTAACTCCTGTAGCCAATCCAACCCCCCCTATCTTTGAACAACCTCATGTTCGCTGGCATAAACGGGTATCAGCTTCGTGATCCCCGAGATCTCCAGCAGCCGGGAAACTGAAGGTCGGGCCCCCACTATGTACATCATGCCGCCTTGCCCCTTTATCTTTTTGTACCTCCCCAGGATAAACCCCAAACCTGAGCTGTCGATGAACGAGACCCCGCTCAACTCCAGGATTACCGCTTTATATCCTTTATTCTTCAAGTGCCCGTCAACTATCTCTCGCAACTCATCCGCAGTTGCCAGGTCAATCTCACCTTTTATCCGGGCCATCAGCGTATCACGTTTTGTTTCGATCTCTACATGCAAAAGCCTTCCCTCCTTCGGTTTTATGATTTATTCTACGGAGGCAAGGCTTTGTCCTCCCATATTTTGGAATTTAAAGCAGGAATATTTTCATCCAGGCCTTCTTTACGGTATTGAAAGGTGAGGCTTGGGGAACGTCCTTGGCAGCCACCAGCGGTACCCTCTTGACCAGCTTGCCGTCAATGAAGACCTGAGCCTCTCCGAGGCGGTCGCCCTTTCTCACCGGAGCGTTTACATAAGATTTTATATTGGGCTTCCAGGTTACCTGTTTTTCCTGACCTTTTTCGCAGATGGCACCGATGCTTTTTTCAGCTACCACCTCCACCGCCTCGCTGGTTCCCTTGCCCACCCGGGTTAGACCGCATACCGCACCCGGCTCGACAAAACCCTTATAGGCATAGCGAGCAAACCCGTAGTTGTAGATGGCCATCGAATCACTGAAGTTGCCTCTTGGCTCCGGACAACCCATTACCACGGCCACCAGGCGCAGGTTGTTCCGTTTCACGGTGGACACCAGGCAATACTTGGCCTCGTTGTGCCATCCGGTTTTAAACCCGTCGGCTCCCTCATACCACCAGAGGAGTTTGTTGGTGTTGTAGAGCTTGAACTCCCCGCCGCGCAGGTCATACTCCTTAATTGAAGTCAACTCCAGGAGTTCAGGGAAGTTTAAAGCATAGCGCGCCAAGATGGCCATGTCCCGGGCAGTGCTGTAGTGATTGGGATCGTGGAGTCCATAGGAGTTTACAAAGTGAGTATTTTTCATGCCCAGCTCCGCGGCCTTTTTGTTCATCTTCTCCACAAAGGCTTCGTGGCTGCCTTCCAGATGTTCGGCTACCGCTACACAAGCATCATTGGCGGAACCCACGGCAATAGCCACCATCATATCGCGGTAGCTCATCTTCTCACCCGGCTCCAGGTAAATCTGGGAACCCCCTAGGCGCCAGGCGTTTTCACTGGCTACCACCGTTTCATCATAGTTGACCCTTTCCGCTTTCAGGGCTTCCACCCCCAGTACCAGGGTCATAAGCTTGGTCATACTGGCCGGGGGCAGCCTTTTATCAGGGTTTTTCTGATACAGCACCTTGCCGGACTCGGCATCCATCAGGATCACGGATTCGGCCGTGATATTGAGGGCTTCAGCCGCACCGACTGCAGGCCCGCCCAGTACCGCTATTATAACTGTAATAAGCAACAAGGAAAGCCATTTTCTAAAGGACATGAGATAATCCTCCCTTTGTCTTTTAGAGTATATCTATTGGCTTTCCCCGCTCATTATGCCGTCGATTGTTGGCCGGTGTTTATGCTCTCAGTCGGCGATTGTACCGAGGATTATTGGGGTTGGCTGCGGCGGATCCTCTCCCCAGGTATATACCTGCGGCCAAGCCTTCTTGGCTACCTCCAGCCGCTGTGGGTCATTGGCATAAATCACCGCCAGGGTATCGTTGACCTCCACCAGGTCTCCGGTTTTATACAGCAGCTTGACTCCCACGGCATGGTCAATCACGTCTCCGGCCCTTTCCCTCCCTGCACCCAGGCGCATAACAATCCTTCCGATCTCATCTGTACGCAGTCCCCGGATGTAACCCGCTCGGTCAGCCCGGATCTCCATCTGCAGCCGAGCCGGGTTAATCTCCGCTATCCTCTCCAGATCTTCGGCCTTCCCGCCCTGGCAGGCCACCATCTCACACAGCTTGTGGTAACCTTTTCCGTCGGCCATGATTCCTTCAACTAACCTCCGGGCCTCCTCAATGCTCGGGGCGGCACCTCCCAGGTAGACCATATAGGACGCCAGAACCAGGCAGAGTTCGGTGAGATCATCCGGGCCCCGGCCCCGCAAAGCATCTACTGCTTCCTGGATTTCCAGGGCATTTCCTATTGCCCAACCCAGCGGGCGGTTCATGTCGCTGAGGACAGCCGCCACCCGGCGCCCGGCCTGCCGCCCGATGGAAACCATGCTCTCCGCCAACTCGGTGGCGGAATCGAGGTCTTTCATGAAGGCTCCCTGTCCTACCTTAATATCGAGTACGATGCCATCAGCTCCCGAAGCAATTTTTTTGCTCATAACGCTGCTGGCGATCAGGGGTATGCTGTCCACAGTCGCGGTAACATCCCGGATGGCATAGAGGATTTTATCGGCCGGTACCAGATTGCCGGTCTGTGAAATAACAGCCGCCTTGATGCGGTTGACCTGATCTATAAACTCCTGCCGGCTGAGCTCAGTTCGGAATCCGGGAATTGACTCAAATTTGTCGATGGTTCCGCCGGTAAAGCCCAGACCCCGGCCGGACAGCTTGGCTACCGGCACCCCTGCGCCTGCACACAGGGAAACCACCACCGGGGTGGTCTTGTCCCCGACTCCCCCGGTGCTGTGTTTGTCAACCTTTATGCCTTCAATGGCGGACAGGTCCATGACCTCGCCGGAATAGGCCATCGCCATGGCCAAATCACTGGTCTCCCGTGGAGTCATTCCCTGAAAGTACACCGCCATGGCCCAGGCCGCAGCCTGGTAATCAGCTACCCTGCCGTTAACCAGGCCCTGGATAAAGTAGTATATTTCATCCCTGGTAAGTTCCCGGCCGTCGCGTTTGGCCCGGATAATATCCTCGGCGTTCACATTATCACCTTCTCCCGGTGTCAAGTTCTATGCGCTTAAGCTCTTTCCAAGAAAAAGCAAGCGGTTGGCCCTAACGGCTATAAAGAGAAAGCCGTCCCCGTTTCCCGTCCGGTTAACCTGGTTCTAAGGAAAGCACACGGCAACTCTGTCAGCCGAAGAGGAGGCCGGCAAAACTCCTTCCCGGCATGCCTTCCTCTGCTATCCCAAGCAGTTCAAGTACGGTTTTTCCGAGGTCGGCAAAGCTCTCCCGCACTCCCAGCTTGGTTCCGGCTCGAACCCTCTTGCCTACAACCAGAAGCGGAACATACTCCCGGGAGTGGTCCGTGCTGGTGGTAGTCGGGTCACAACCGTGGTCACCCGTCATGACCAGGATATCATCATCCCGCAGCCGTTTGATCATATCCGGTATGGCCCGATCAAACTCCTCCAGGGCCAGGGAATAGCCCTGCGGGTCGTTGCGGTGACCGTAATTGGTGTCAAAATCCACCAGGTTGGCCATCACCAGACCCCGCACCCGGGAATCGATCACGTCGATGATGTGTTTTATACCCTCAGAGTTGTTCTTGCTGGGGATGTGACGGGTAATTCCGCGTCCGGCGAAAATATCCTTGATCTTGCCGATCCCGGTGGTCTCAAGGCCGTGCTTCGCCAGAAGATCGAAGACGGTAACTCCAGGCGGTTCCAGGGAATAGTCCTTCCGGTTCGCAGTACGGAAAAACCTTCCCGGTTCCCCCCGAAATGGACGTGCTATCACCCGGGCGACCCCGTGGGGGCCGGTCAGCATCTCCCGGGCAACCCGGCATATCCGGTAGAGCTCTTCCAGGGGTATCACTTCTTCGTGGGCAGCGATTTGAAAAACGCTGTCGGCAGAGGTGTATACTATAGGGCAACCGGTTTTCACATGTTCCTCGCCCAGTTCATCAATTATCTCCGTTCCTGAAGCCACCTTGTTTCCCAGAACACGCCGGCCAATTGCCTGCTCAAATCTCTCGATCAATTCCGGCGGGAAGCCGTGGGGATAAACGGGAAATGGCTGCTCGGTAATCAGCCCCATCAACTCCCAGTGACCGGTGGTGGTATCCTTGCCGCGAGACATCTCGGCCATCTTGCCCCATGCGGCCTGACAATCCGGCACCGGTTTTATCCCCTTTATAGCGGTTATGTTTCCCAACCCCAGGCTCTCGAAATGGGGAAGGTTTAACCCGCCCACGGCCCGGGCAATATTGCCCAGGGTATTGCTCCCTTCATCGCCGTACTCGGCTGCATCAGGCAATTCCCCTACTCCCATACTGTCTAGGACTACAATTATAACGCGGTCAATAATCCTGCATCTCCTCCTGTTCAAGCCCGGGGATGACTTTTCTGATAAACCTCCCTTAAATGGTGTCTGGTCAAGTGCGTATAGATCTGGGTGGTGCTTATGTCGGCATGTCCCAGCATCTCCTGTACTGAACGGAGATCAGCACCGTTTTCCAAAAGATGAGTGGCAAATGAATGCCGCAAGGTATGAGGTGTTACTTCTTTGGTTATCCCTGCCCGAGCCACGTGTTTGTTAAGCAGCTTCCAGAAACCCTGACGGGTCATTTTTCTTCCTTTAGCATTTACAAAAAGCGTACGATTAAAGGTCCCCTTGATAAGTTTTTGCCGGGAACGCCCAATGTAGCGTTCCACCCAAAAACTGGCAGTTTTTCCCACCGGCACAATCCGTTCCTTGCGCCCTTTCCCCAGACAGCGGACATAACCCGCAGTAAGGTTAATATCATCCACCTCCAGGGACAGCAGTTCAGAGACCCGGAGTCCGGTGGCATACATCAGCTCAAACATGGCGCGGTCTCGCAGGCCGGTCGGGGAAACCACGTTGGGACTGGCCATCAGGCGGTCTACCTCCTCCACCGTCAATACCTCCGGCAGTTTGCGGCGGATCTTGGGACTTTCGAGGTTGTCCGCCGGGTTTATGGTAATGTGTCCTTCGAGTACCAGAAAGCGGAAAAAGGACTTTATACTTGACAGGTGGCGAGCGGAACTGGAAAAAGCAGCCCCTTCATCAAGCAGATGGCTGATAAAAGACAGAATATCAGACCTCTTGACATCACCCGGGGTTTGTATATTCCTCGACTGCATATAGGCTAGAAATTTTGAAAGATCGCGGCCATAGGCCTCCAGGGTATTTTCGGAAAGGCCTTTCTCAAATTTGAGGTACTCCAAAAATTCATTCAGGTATTCCTTCATGCGATCCTCTCCCCATCCAGCCTTTCCAGAGTAGTTTGACAGTCCCCTGTGATTTCCTGCTTTTATTCTCTCTCCTCGTAATAGAAATCCTGCAGTTTAATTACGTACTGGTCCACTAGCTGGTCAAACCAGGTTTTCTCCACAGGTTCGGTGCGCATCGGTCCAACCTCCTGGCTTTTCTCCTGAAACCAGGTTGAAACCGCCGGACCGTAATTATTGTACAGAGCAATTGCTCCCGGGATTAACACCCCCAGTGCCAGCAAAAACACCAGGACCTTACCTAAAGTCTTTAGCTTTTTCTTCAGGTTGGTGATGACAATATACATGCAGCCCACTCCTTACCCGATTATTAACGATAGAAGCCAGGGAGACAGGTAGGATTCAACCACAGCCCCGACCAGAAGGATTATGGTGATGCCGATCATTACCAGGGTATACAGCACGAAATTCTGCCAAAGTTCGGCCCGGGAATAAAAACGCCCCCGCACCAGGAACAGAGAGAAATTCACGCATACCACCGCTGCTGTCAACATAAAAGGAACATAGATGAGATTCTGGGGAATGACTGATGAAATACCCATCAAAAGACCCAGACTGCTTTTCTCTTTTACGAGGAAACCCAGGGTAAATCCCAATGAAAATGCGCGGGCAAAAATGAGCCCCAGTATCAGCGGGACCCCAACCACGGTCATTCCCAAAAACCACATCAGGGCTGCGGTCTTAATCTGGCTTCCTGCCGCCGCAAGCAGCGCACCTTTGCTGACAGTCAAAGAGGTCCCATTTTGTATCAGTTGGTCGATCAGGGCAATCAGATGGTCTCTGGTTTCCGCACCCAGATCCCCTGACTTAAACTCACCGGCCGCGACACCCAGGCCGAAGATCAGGATCATCAACAGGTACTTGAAGAGGTTGGCCCGGATATGCTGTTTGTACATTGTGCTTAAGTTCATGCCTTCCTCCCCAAAACCGGCATTCCCCACACCTTTTTCTTAGGCGGGAGCAGTCGGATAATCATAAGACCGATCTTGCAGCTGGAAAGGATATGACCCGCTCCAGCGAAGCAGTCGGATAATGATAAGAGGGCCCCCACCGCAGAGGACTTTTGCACGCGGGCATACACATTCCCCGGACTAGCCCCTGATGCATTCATATTTTTTTGCTGCCGACTTTATGCCCAAAAAGAACCGGGAGGAAGGAAAAGCAGATGTCCAAGTTTTTCCCTGGAGGGAACAATCTTACCGCCGGCGGCTGAATACTGTGACCTTTCACCCGGCCGAATGTACGCAGGTTCTGGAAAGGGTATGCGGGGGTGGCTGAATACTGTGACCTGCGCCCGGTAGTTGGCGGCACTGGCGTCCAAAGAAAACAGGTTGCGGTAATATCGGCGGGAAACATGGAGTGAGCCGCCGGGCAGCGAATGATGAGACTGCATATGATTTGCTGCGAATCCCTTCCGGATCCAGGTCCGGTGTCGGTTCGACTGATCAGATTGCTTATAGATATGCTCTAAATAACCTGCGGCCTTCCGGTCCCGAACCGGACAACCGCGGTGATCGGACTGCATATATATCCGCTGTAAATCCTGTCCGCTGCCGAGCTGACGTTTCTTTGGAGAAACAACTAACACCGGGGAAGGATTCTATGAGCTCACATACCCCGATGGTTCCTGTCGGGCGTCCCCGGCGTTGCTTATGAGCTTGTCAGGTCTTCGCATATCATATCTCTGGTACCGGCCAGTTCCTTGATAAGCTCCAATATGTAACGAGCAGCAAGGATGTCTTCCTGGGAATTACGGCTGGCAGCCACCACCGCAATCCCGGGTGCGTGTTCCATAAGGGTGAGCGCGCGCAAAGCGGCCGTAGTGGCAGGTGCAGTCCCCTTTTGGCGGAGAGTCCGGGCAATCGTTCCGGTAACTACCTTATCGGTGATCTGGTAGGCGGCGTCAAAGGCCACCCCCCCGGTGTCGGTCACTGCAACCACTACCCGGTTTTCGAAATCGGTGAGCAGGGGAGTCTCAGCTCCCAGGTTGGGCACTATGGCTTCAATGATAACGCCTTCGCTGTTAAGCCCTTCCATCAATTTCTGACACCGCTGAAGCCGCTCCTCATCTCCGCCGGTGCGGGGTTCTGAAACCACAATTATCCCTACCCCTTCAGCCAGGGCTGTACGGGCGGCAATCCTCCCGATTCGTTCCGGGTCCACTTTGACCGGTGCGCGGGTAAAATCAGGACTGGCACCGAAGACTTTTACAGCTCCGGCATCGAGGGCACTTTCCAGAGTTGTCGACATATCAATAACATCCACTATCATAACCGCCAAACCCTGCTTGGCGGCAGATACCGCCCCGCTGGCATCAGTGGTCATCATCACTTTTTTTAACTTTCCCGTAATAACCACCTCCCCCGGGAATTATTTCGAGCTCGTTATTGCGCATTTTCTCGATATAGTGTACTACGGAAGGCTTAACAATGCGCCTCATCATTTCAAGGTCCGCATGTTCCATGATCTGTATCTCACTCCCGAACGCGCGGCGTAACCGGGCATACGTTTTCGGTCCCAATTCGGGAATAAAGTGGAGCGGCACCCGGTAGTGGTAGGGGGGCCTCCCGATAGGATGATGCGGTATATCATAATCCCTGATGGCGAGAATCCGGTCCCATACACCGGGTATCATTTGCTCCCCGCAGATATCGCAGGTGAAGGTTGCCTGATCGGTTTGGGCAATCACCCGGCATTGAGGGCAGTAACTGCGGTGATACTTGCCCAGGAGGGGATGCATCCCATAGTTGGCCATGATCCGGCGCCCCTTCTCCCCGGTCAGTGCCATTCTGAACTCCGCGAAGCTCAGGCCGCCCATCCTGAGAAGGTTGTATTCCCGGGCCAGGTTAGCCGGTGAATGGGCATCCGAATTGGACAAAAACGCATAATTGCGGGTCTCCTTAATCGTATCCGCCATATCCGTATCCGCCGACAGTCCAAGTTCTATAGCCATGACGTGATGCACCCGCTGACCAAGTCCCTCATATAAACGGTAAACCCAACAGCCGTAGGCACCACGGTGGGGGGTAAAGGCATGGGCTACTACGAAGATACCCCGCAGAACGGCTGCCAAATCTATTAGCTCCGTTGCCCCCATGGAAGTTTTCTGAGTGGACAGGATGGGATTGGTGACTTTTCTCTGCATGATTTTCTGCCAGGTTTTAACCGCCTCAAGGTCCGGCAGGTAGACAATAAAATGAACCCCCTCCCGGCTCTCGATCTCCACCCCCAGCAGGAGCATAACCCCCCGCCGGCTTATTAGATCCCCGTTCCTGGTGGGCCGGAGTTCGCCTTCTTCGATCAGCTCTTCGATATCCTGAAGAACCATAGGGCTTCCGCAATCTACAATCCCCACCATCTGCAGGCCCTTCTCCAAAACCCCCTGCTTCAGGATATAGGCAAGGTTCATCTTATCCGAAGCGGTTACCTTGATTTTCCGCCCTTGAGCACGCCCGATATGAACATGCAGGTCAGCATAATATAACTGCACTTCAATTCTCCTTGCAGACCTCTTAACTGGTAAATTCCATCCCGGTCGGTGAATACGATCATTTCCTTGTCGCCAAATGCAGCAGGGCAATCAGGGTCTTTCCGTCCTTGATCTCACCCCGCCTCATCATTGCGCAGGCTTCCGGGAAGGGAACCATTTGCATATCGAGGAACTCATCCTCGTCCGGTTGGTTGTCACCCCGGGTCAAACCGGTGGCCAGATACAGGTGCAGTACCTCATCAGTGAAACCGGGAGTAGTGTAATAAGAGTAAAGTTTTTCCCACGAAGCCGCGGTTATCCCGGCTTCCTCCAGAAGCTCGCGGCGCGCACACTCCAGGGGATCTTCCCCGGGAGAGAGCTTGCCGGCCGGGATCTCCCAAAGCATCTCCCCCACCGGGTAGCGGTACTGCCGGACCATACAGACCCGGTCCTGGTCATCCCGGGCAATTACTGCCACGGCTCCCGGGTGCTCGACACACTCTCGGGCAGCCTCCCTGCCGTTGGGGAGTTCCACCGTATCTACCCTAACCTTGATAATCTTTCCGGCAAAAATTTGGCGACTGCTCTTTTTGACCTCGGCGAAATCCACAATAGCGTCTCCTTTCAGTATATGCGCCCGCTTTCCTCGGCCGTCCTGCCGGAGAAGTCTCTGTATCCCCGGGTATGATCCCGGCAGCGGTGCATAACTTAA
>JAKOVY010000084.1 GCA_029781825.1 Bacillota bacterium
AATAAAGGCTTTTTGGCTAACACAAATTGACATCCTTCAAAAATCCAAACATATGTTACCCTTATTATGATTAAGTCTCTGTAATGAACGCGGTAAGATCATTGAATTAAGATCACCAATCTACGGAAACCTTTATACTGGAGGATTTCATGCTGGCAATTGAACATGTGACCAAGAAATACGGCAGGGTTGTAGCCAATGATGATATCAGCTTTAAGGTGGACGCAGGCCAGATCGCAATTCTTCTCGGGCCGAACGGTGCCGGAAAATCGACGATCATTAAGTGCATCGCCGGGCTGCTGCGCTTTGATGGCAAGATTACTATTGGCGGGTATAACAATAAAACCCTGGAAGCCAAACGTCTGTTGGGCTATGTTCCGGAGACCCCGGCGGTTTATGATCTCCTGACCGTGGAGGAGCACCTGGAGTTCATCCGGAGGGCCTACCGTATCCCGGATGACGGGTATGGAAAACAGCTTTTGGAGCGTTTTGAGCTGGCGGATAAAAAAGACAAGCTGGGCAAGGAGTTATCAAAAGGGATGCAGCAGAAGCTGTCTATCTGTTGTGCCCTGGTGCATCGACCATTGCTGCTCGTGTTCGATGAGCCCATGGTGGGCCTTGATCCTCACGCCATCAAGGAGTTGAAGGCTTTATTCCGTGAACAAAAGAAAGCAGGAGCAGCCCTGCTCATCTCCACCCATTTGATCGACAGTGTGGAGGATTATTGGGACGCCACCCATATCATGGTCAATGGCCGTTTCGCCGCCACCAAGTACAATCGACCGGACGACCTGGAGGCCCGGAGCCTGGAGGAGCTCTTTTTCGCCATCACCGAAGGGAGCGGATCAGAATGATCGGTGCCCTGCCGTATCTGTACCTGACCCGGATAAAAAACGGAATCAAGGAACTGCTTAAAAAACCGGCGCGGCTTATATATGTTCTGTTTCTTTTGGCCCTGGTCATCTTTTCTTTGACCGCCGGCGATGCCGGCACGGGGGAAGCCGAATTACGCGATCCGGCAGAATTGACTGCTATGACCACCGCCCTTTATATCGTGATGTTCATTATAACGGCACAGAATGGCTTTTCCAGAGGCGGTTCCATTTTTACGATGTCCGACGTGAACCTGGTATTCCCGGCCCCGTTCAGACCACCACAGGTGCTGTTCTACGGGCTGTTTCGTCAGATCAATGCCTCTTTGCTGTTGGGTCTGGTCATTCTTTTCCAATATGGTTGGTTGAGCAGAACCTACGGTATATCCTCCATCATCCTGTTCAGCTTGTTCCTGGGATATGTGGCAACGGTGTTCCTGGGACAGGTCACAGCCATGGCCATTTACGTTTTTACCAGCAGCGACGAAGCCCTGAGAAATCGTTTTCAAGCTTTATTCTATTTGTTGACCGGGTTGTTGGTTCTGCATATCGGACTGTACGTATGGAAGCATGCAGGAGAGGGTATTCTTTCTGCTGCGGTAACTGCCGGCAATAGTACGGTGGTGCGCTGTTTTCCGGTTGGTGGTTGGCTGGGGTGGGCCTTTGCCGCTTCTGTCGGCGACGCCGGCTTTGTTCCCGGTATCCTTGCCAGTCTGGCCTGGCTCGCCCTATTGGTTGGTCTGATCAACTTTTCTCACCGGGATTGGTACGAGGATGTGCTCAAAACTGCCGAGTTGACCCAATCCATTGCGGCCGCGCAAAGGGAGGGCAACCTGGAGGTGGCGCCGGAAAAGGTACGGGTAGGCAAGACCGGATTTGATAAGGGTTGGGGCGCCGACGCTTTCTATTACAAACACAGAATTGAGAACCGTCGCGGGAATGTTTTTCTCCTCAGCCGCAATTCGCTGATCTATGCCGCGCTGTTCATCTTGGCGGCTCTGTTCATGCGGGAGGGCGGCATTCTGGGAGTATTCAGCTTTGCCACCTACTTCCAGCTATTCAGCACCGCGCTGGGACGTATCAATAAAGAACTAACCAAGCCCTTTATTTACCTGGTGCCGGAACCGCCCTTTGCAAAACTGGTGCACAACCTGCGCGAACTGCTGCCTGGGGCCCTGGTGGAAGCGTCTGTGATATTCATCCCGATTGGAATTATATTTGGTTTGAACGGCTACGAGATTTGCGCCTGTGTCCTGGCTCGGTTCAGCTTTTCTCTGCTCTTCACCGCGGGCAGGTTTATCGTAACGCGCTTCTGGAGCGGTGCCGGCAAAGCGCTTACCTTCGTATTTTATTTAATCGTTATGGTGATATTGTCAGCACCCGGGGTGGTTCTGGCGATGGTTACAGGTTCCAATCTGGTGCTTATAAGTCAGAATTTCGTGATGTTCTTGACCATGGCGGTTGTGAACATACCCGTATCATTGTTGGTGCTGTTCCTCTGCCGAAACATGCTGCAGTATGCGGAATTGAATTACTAGCCAAAAGCAAACAGTAAATAGGGGCAGTTCTATTTGTTTTCATAGACAAAGAAGAGAACTGCAAGAAATGCAACAATAACTGAACATGAATTTGGCCGGTTTGGCTATGCTGAGCCGGCCTTTTTTACAGTTCCTCAGTATGTTACCGGCATAGATATGCACTGGAATTAGTAATATAATGAAATTAAATTGGTTGGGGTGAAGAAAGATCAAGTCCAATATTTTGTGTAAATTCCTCTGGTCATGGCAGTGACTCTTTGAGCTAGAGATAAAAGATATTAGAACCTGGTTTTGGCCGGCATGAACGGTATTCATGGTATTCAGCCATATCTAAATACCTTCGGCCGCCAGCCCACTTGTTATCTATCTCAAGGAGCAA
>JAKOVY010000092.1 GCA_029781825.1 Bacillota bacterium
TGAAAATATCAGTATTGCTTCGCCAAATTGGCTTGTGATCGGGAGACAAGTCCGTACGGATTACGGTACGATTATTGATCTTTTGGCGCTGGATCAAGACGCCAATCTCATTGTAATTGAGCTTAAACGGGATAAGACCCCTCGTGATATTATTGCCCAGGTTCTTGATTATGGTTCCTGGGTTCGTGAGTTAAAGGCCGATCGGCTTGGCCAGATAATGTTAATGCAGAATAAAATGGTAAGACATACGGCTAACAAGTTGCGATTGTCAACGAAAAAGTGAGCCGCGTGATATCGAAAAAGTGAGCCACTATTGATAATGAATTTGTGATCCACGCGATATTGAAAATGTGATCCATTAACGATAAGATTGTGAGCCACTTAAGAGCCGGCTTTACCCCCTTCCATGCGGCGCTGTTTCAACCGGTAAGATTCCGCATTCATGTTCAGGATATGGGACCGATAAGTCAGCCGGTCAACCAAGGCCGCGGTAAGCATCGGATCCCCAAAGAAATCGGTCCACTTTGAAAATTCAAGGTTTGTTGTGATAAGCACACTACCCCTTTCCGTTCTCTCGGAAAGGACTTGAAACAACAATTGGGCATGAGCCTGGTTGAATGATACGTAGGATAATTCATCCAGGATTAAGAGATCGGTTTTGGCCAGTTGCTGCTGTAAACGCCCCAGTTTGGTCAGTTCCTGAGCTTCGTGCAGAGTAATGGCCAGCCCGGCAGCGGTAAAGAATTTAACCCGGAAACCTAACGAACATAGCTTCATCCCGAGCCCGATTGCCAGATGGGTTTTACCGGTTCCGGGATTGCCAACTAAAATCACGTTTTCTCGGTTGGTCACAAATTGCCCTGTTGCCAGCTGCCAAACAACGGCGGGGTCGATTTTGGGAAGGTTGCTGAAATCGAAATTATCAAGGGATTTGGGATAGGGAAATCCCGCCGCGCGAGTCCGGCGTTTCACTTGGTTTTCCTTGCGTTGCTCCAACTCAAGAGCCAACAATTTAGCCAGGAACTCTTCATAGCCCAAACCTTGTTCCTGAACGAGCCGCAGGGCTGTCTCATAGCGCAGGAAGGTTGGTAGTTTAAGCTGCTTGGCATAGATTTTGATCAATTGGCCCGGGGTGGAGGTCATTGGCTCTCACCTCCGAGCAAATGGTCATACCCGGCCAGATCAACCGGTTTTACGTAAATATCTCTGGGGTTGGACAAATATTCCCGCCTGCCGGCTTGCAGGTAAAAAAGGACGCTCTCGATGTTGTACTGGCGTTATCAATGGCTTGCCTGACCGCCTGTCTGACTGGTTCCACACCACAATCGACGATTAAACGTAGTATCTTTACTAAATCGTGATTGTCCCCTGGCAGCCGGTCCGCCAAGTGGAAGATCTCTGCCGGGAGGTTGGCCTGTTTGACCGGGCGGGCATTTCTAACCGCCCGCGGCCTTTGCTCTAAAAGCCGGATGTAATGGTCAAGTTGGAATTTGGTCTCGTCTTTGGCGTAACTTCGCTCATGAACTGCCACTACTTGACCGCGGTATTCAACCCTTACGGTTAAACCGGTTCCCTTGACTGTTACTTGTTTGCCGGCCAGTTCCACCGGAACCGAGTAGCGGTTACGGCCGAATTTCACCGTGGCGTAATAATCGACCAGGGCCAGTATTTGTCTTGCATAGTCAAATCGGTAAGCCGGAAGCGGTAAAAGACTCCTTTTTTCAACCGCAAGCGCTTCGCCGACGGTTTGGGATCGCCCCGGGATCCGGTGGTTTAAGTACTTCAGACAATGGTCCAACAAAAGCCGGTTCAACTCATCCCAGGACTCAACATGCGGCACCGGAACAAAGACGTTACGGCGGATATACCCAACCAGGTTTTCGACCAGGCCTTTCTCGTGGGCTTCTCCGGGGTTGCAGAAATCGGCTTGGAAGGCGTAATGGGCTCTTAAGGCCCGGAACATGTCCTGCTCGGCCACGACATGACGGCCCCAGCCTTCTTTAACCGCGGTCTTCACGTTGTCGTAGATGTTTCGCCTGGTAACACCGCCAAAGTATTCTGCGGCTAAAACGTGGCCTTCCAAAAATGATTCCTGATTCTGTGCTGGAAAGGCAACCACAAAGGGAGCCGAGCTATAGCATAACCTGACACAAAACAACATGGCTTTGGTCTTTTCGCCTTTTAAGTAAAACGTGGCTTCGCCCCAGTCGAACTGGGAGGCTTCGCCTGGTTCAAAGCTCAACGGAACAAATACT
>JAKOVY010000112.1 GCA_029781825.1 Bacillota bacterium
TAGTTGATCCCAAATCTAAGCCAAGCAAAGAGGATTTAAGTAAGTGGCTGGCATCGACTGTGCCACTGCTGGAAGGACCGTCATCGGGCAAAATGTGGGTCAAATATGTTCTGCGGCCATTAACCTCAGCCAGTTATCGAACTGCATGAGGTTGAGAAATAAATTATGCGGGAGTTTACCCACTTAATCTTGACAGGGACCAGCCCGGAAGAATTTATAGATTTGGCAATTTACTTGTGATATAATTTTAAACTGACAATGGAGCCATGAAGGCTCATATCCTTTTGTAATCCTTTGAAAACAATTCAACCACGAAGGTGAAAGTAACTGCGGGAATGCAGTGATCACTTCGTGGTTTTTTATTTCGATTTTTTGCAAATATGCAGATCAAGAGAGTTAATGACCGCTATTGCGGAAATCACTGTCGAAGACGAGGGGATCGCTTCCTATCTTAAGACCTTGGCTGAAATGGTCTTGTTTAAGCAACTATAGCAATTCTGTTTTTGGCATTGATGGTAACGACCAGGAGGAGATACAGCTAATGAACAGACTGGATTGGATAAAAGCGGTGGAGTTTCACGGACACGAGTGTCCGGGGCTGGCGATTGGATTCAGAGCCAGGATCTTTAATTCTGTGGTTTGCGAGTCCTGCGGGGAGAATACCGCCGAACACAAGATGAGATTACAGGATGGAAAAAAAGTCTGCCTGGATTGCTTTAAGGATTACAGCCGGGGATGGTAGTGACAGATACGAGCGACTATAAGAGGTTTACAGGAAGAAAAAAAACAATCCTGGCCTTGCTGGCAGTCCTGATTGTTATTGCGTCTGCCGTCGCCATAAATACAGGATCGATTAAGTTAAGCCTTTATGAGATTATTCAGGCTATTGTCAGCGGCGGTAACGGCGTGTCAGATTTGGTGATCTGGAGGATTCGCCTGCCGCGAATAACGGCGGCAATTGTTGCCGGAGCGGGTTTGTCGGTGGCCGGTTGTGTCATGCAGAACACCCTCAGAAATCCGCTGGCTTCGCCGTCTACGCTGGGCATAGCCAATGCCGCGGCCTTTGGAGCCAATTTGGCGATCATTGTTTTTGGGGCCGGCTCTATACAAAGTACCAGCACCGACGCGGTGATCATCAATAATCCTTATTTGGTAACGGTTCTGGCTTTTGTTTGTTCAATGCTGGCCACAGTTGTTATCTTGCTGCTTGCCAGACTAAGGAACTTTACGCCTGAGGCCATGGTTCTGGCTGGAGTTGCACTGAGCTCGCTCTTTGCAGCGGGGACCATTCTAATCCAGTACTTTGCCCAGGATTATCAGATTGCCGCAGCAGTGTTCTGGACCTTCGGCGATCTGGGGAGGATAGCCTGGCCTGAAGTTGCCATCCTGGCTGTTCTCGTTACCATATCGTTTATCTATTTCATGTTCAGGAGATGGGATTACAACGCTCTGGAAAGCGGCGAGGAAACCGCCAAGAGCTTGGGCGTAAATGTTGAAAGGGTAAGACAGTTCGGGATGCTGGTGTCTTCCTTGATTACGGCGGTGGCGGTTTCATTTCTGGGCATAATCGGTTTTATCGGGTTGGTGGGACCCCACATCATGCGGAGAATAATTGGGGGGGATCACCGCTACCTGATACCGGCATCGGCTATGATAGGCTCTCTCCTGCTGCTGGTTTCGGACACCCTGGCCCGGACCATGGTGGCTCCGGTAGTGCTTCCGGTGGGAGCCATTACTTCCTTCTTTGGCGCACCGCTGTTCCTGTATCTGCTTATCAGGGGGTATCAGAGGAGATGATATTGTCGGTAAATGGACTGGCTTTCGACTATCCCAGCCGTCCGGTCCTAAAGAACATCAACTTTTCTATATGCAAAGGTACTTTCCTGGCCGTTCTCGGGGTAAATGGCGCCGGCAAGTCAACCCTGCTGAAGTGCATTAACCGGGTTTTGAAGCCCCGCGTTGGTACGGTCTTGCTGCAGGAGAAAGAGGTGGCGAAGTTTTCTCGCCGAGAGCTGGCGAAGAGAATCGGTTATGTGGCTCAGCGCCGGGAGCAGGTCAGCACAACCGTCTTTGATGCGGTGCTGCTGGGGAGAAAACCGTATATCCAGTGGGAGGCTTCCCCCAAGGACTTGGAGACCGCAAAAAAGGCCCTGAGCATGCTTGAGATGGAAGAGTATTCATTAAGGTACTTTGACGAGTTGAGCGGCGGAGAACAGCAAAAGGTGATGATCGCCAGGGCTCTGGCGCAGGAGCCGGAGCTGCTGCTGCTTGATGAACCTACCAGCAACCTTGACCTCAAAAACCAATTGGAAGTTTTAAGGATCATAAAAAAGATCGTCGCCGGCGGGCAGATTGGCGCCGTGGTCAGCATGCACGATCTGAACCTCGCCATCCGCTTTGCCGATAGGTTCATATTGCTGAAAAACGGCGAGATATTTGCGGCCGGAGGGTTGGAGGTAATGACGCCGGAGAACATCGAGAAGGTTTACTCAACGCCGGTCAAGGTTGTGGAGGTAGAGAGCATTCCGATGGTGGTGCCGGTATAATAAAATCAATGCCAGTAATTTCTGATATGGGGGATTGTCATGAAAAATAGGAAGATAGGTTTATCTGTGCTGGTCTTGTTTTGCTTTTCCCTGGCATTGAGCGGATGTTCTTTTTCCTTCAATTATGAAACCGAAATATCCTTTGTATCTGTAACCGATACTCTGGGAAGGGTGGTCACTGTCAAAGGACCCGTAGAAAAAATTGTGGCCATTGGCCCTGGCGCCATGAGACTTTGCTGTTATTTCAACAATCCCGATATCTTCGCCGGCATTGAACAGTATGAAGTCGACAATCCGACCGGCAGGCCCTACCTTTACGCCTATCCGATGCTGAAAAGCCTACCCATAATTGGACAGGGCGGCCCGAACAACGCACCCGATGCGGAGAAGATTCTGGCTGTCAAACCGGACGTTATTTTTACCACTTATGCTACCGACAAAGCGGCGGCCGATAAACTGCAGGAAAAAACCGGAATCCCGATTTGCGTGTTGAGCTACGGGGAAACTTCCACTTTTGATCCGAAGGTAAACAGGTCATTAACCATAATCGGGAAAATTATCGGCATGGAAGAAAGGGCAAAGGAACTGGTTGCCTTGATGGATGAATTCAAGAATGACCTGGATGCAAGGACCAAAGACATACCCCAGAATAAGAAACCTACCGCCTATGTGGGAGGCCTGGGAATGAAGGGCACCCATGGGATCGAGAGCACCCAGGGGGATTACTCGCTGTTTAATGCCGTTAATGCCAGGAATGTGGTGGACGAGACCGGCATAACCGGGTCGGTGATGATTGACAAGGAACAACTGGTCAAGTGGGACCCGGATAAGATATTCATTGATGCGGCCGGGTATCCCTCGGTGCTTGAGGATTACAGGAGAAACAAGCAGTTCTACCAATCCCTGTCGGCGGTGAAACAAGGCGAACTCTACCAGATACTGCCCTACAATTTCTATACGACCAATATTGATACCGCAATCGCCGATGCCTACTACATCGGCAAGGTTCTCTATCCGGATCGGTTCCAGGATATTGAACCCGAGAAAAAGGCGGATGAGATTTATCGGCTCCTTTTGGGGAAAGAGGTCTATGCCCAAATGGCCGAGGACTTCGGCGGTTTCAAAAAAATGACCCTGCCTGAGTAACGGCAGCAAAGCGGAAAGCCCGTGGAAAAAGCACGTTTGATTAAATCCGCCGCTTGGGTTTATGCGGCTGCCAAGCACCAGCACGGCTCTGGCAAGGCCGTTTGAGGAGAAACTATCGGCGTGGTTGGTGATAAGGGAACACTTGTGAATACCTTAACCATCAAACCCACACGGGTAATTCGGTCAAATCTCGGGTTATCCCAGGGATGATGACCGGTTTTTCCATTTCTTTAGCAGCTTATTTCTTCCTGGAGTAGCTCTTTTGATAAACAAAATTCATCAAGCGGCACTCCAGGGGATTGATAGGCCGTACCCTTCCGAACAGACGGGCACCGATGTAAGCCTGACAGGCCTTCTGGGTTACCATTCCCGCCGCCGTGGCTTCGTCATGGTCTGCTCCGCTGCACAGCGCGCCCCGACCGCGGACGAATACCACCGGTGATTTCTTCAATGCGGCCGCTACCCGGTCCGGGTCGCTGTCAACGGTTGGAGCATAGGGCCCCACGATCTGGGCAAAGTCATCCAGCAAGGCCCTAAACTTGATGCCCAAGCCGGATATGGCCAGTGTTTCCGGGGTGCTAACGAAAACGATATGGTTTATGTCCTCATGTTTCTTGTAAACGGTGTCATGCAGTATTGCCTCTTCAGACAGGCGGGGATTATTTGACGTAATTTTGGTCTCCCGGCCTTGTTCATCATAAAGAATAAATCCGCGGTCGGTCCGCCGGCTGTTGCAAAACGGTTTGCCATCACTTTTGAGCCGGTTGCCGGGCTCGCCAAACAAGGCAAACTCGATCATCTCCACCGGATCAAAGGTTTCGCGGCCGCTTAGTTTTAAATACCTGTCCACGATAAATTCCCGACAGGCGTCCTCCAGTTGCCGGGCGATCAGGAAAGCCTCGCCATAGTCTTTTCCGAAACAGAGGGCACCGTGGTTTTTCATTATGATCGCCTGTCCCTGTGACCGGGCCAGGGTGCGGGATACGAGGCGGGTGAGCCTGCCGGTACCGGGAAGGGCGTAGGGGGCGACCGGCACCTCCGAACCGAGCCCCGGGAAAGAATTCAGTACCTTGATGCTTTTCAAATCGGAGGCGCTGATAATGGAGGCCTGGTCCTGATGAGTATGAATAACGAAGTTGGCATCCGGGAAAAGCCTGTATACTGCAGCATGAATGCGCTTTTCGGACGAGGGCTTGATGCCGCCTTGATAACTGCAGTCGGCGATCTTAACCGTAACAATATCATCGGGAGTCAGGTTCAGGTAATCTCTGCCGCTCGGAGTAATTAAAAAATGATCGGCATCGAGCCGGCAGCTGACATTGCCCCAGGTGCGGGCGATCAGCCTGGATTCCAGCAGATCAATGCCGGCCTTTACTACCAGCTTTTGCGCCTCGGTTTTATTCACGGCATCCTCCTCATGCTTTGACGGCTACATTCCGAAAGACGTTGTCGAAGCGGGACAGCACATCATCGATCATCTCCTCGGTGTAGGCGGCGCTGGTATAGAGCCTGCTGCCGGCCAGGGTTACCAGACCTTCCGCCATGTAGGCGGCGCCCATGTGCTCCATCTCTGCTTTCCTCTCCGAGGTGGCCGCTATTACTTTCGGTATGGTCCAGGGCTTTAACCAGTTGATGCTGAAATGCAGGGTTCCCACGGTCTCCAGATGGCAGATGGAGCCCTGGTTGAAGGCGACAAACGGCAGTTTATGCTTCTTAATGAGCTCCTGCAGACCGGCAATCAGCCTGTCACCCATCTCACCGGCGCGGACGGCGGCATTGGTGCGCTCGATTTCGCAAAGGGTGTAGTAACCTGCTACGCAGCTTAGGGGATTGGCGGCCATGGTGCCGCCTACCAGGGCCTTTTTATGCTTGTCGCCCGAGTCGAGTCCGGCAGCCAGGTATTTCATGTATTCTCTCTTGCCGCCGAGGCCGCCGGCTCCGGGGTAACCCCCGGCCACCACCTTGCCGAATACGGTAAGATCCGGGGATACGCCGAAATATCCCTGAGCCCCCGACATGCCGAGGCGGAAAGCGGTAACCACTTCGTCGAATATGAGGAGAGCCCCGTATTTGCGGCACAGCTGTTCCACGTTGCGGTTAAAATCATAGTCCAGCGGCCAGGTCCCGCTTTCAGGACCCACCGGTTCGATGAGAACGGCGGCTGTTCCGCCCCGCAGGCGATTCCAGCGGAGTTTTCTTTCCAGGTCATTCAGGTCATTGGGGAAGAACTCCTGGGTGTATTTGAAGCAGTTAAGGGGAACTCCCGGAGCCTGGGTCCACTTGGAACCGGGAATCCTTATCCCGTAAGCCAACTGGTCGCTCCACCCGTGATAGGCCCCGCCCATCTTGATGATGTACTTTTTGCCGGTGGCGAGACGGGCCACCCTGATGGCCGCCATGCAAGCCTCGGTTCCCGAACCCAGCATGCGAAACATCTCTACGCTCTTGAAGTTGGCGGAGATTTTTTCCGCCAGCTTGTACTCGTATTCATGGAAGAGCCCGGTGGAAGGACCGCACTCGTTCAAGAGTTCAATTACCTTCTCCCGGACCTCGATGGGGTTTGAGCCCAGGACCGTCGGGCCGCCGGCCTGGAGGAAATCATAGTAGCGGTTGCCGTCGATGTCATAGAGGTAGGCCCCTTCGGCTTTGGTAAACACCAGGGGGAAGGGGTAGTTAAAGGCCAGATTGTGCTGTACCCCGCCGGGGATTATCTTTTGGGCTTCCATGATTATCTGCTTGGAGCGGGCACACTTCTTTTCAAAGTACTCTTCAACATAAGTTTTAAGCGCATCAGGACGGATCGTATATATGGGAAGTTTTATCAGTTCATCCAACTGCTTATTTATAAGAGCGCTGTCAGGGTATTTTGAGATGCCGGACCCTTGATTCATGGAATCCCTCCATATTATTATATAGACATTAAGTGAGTGAACATTCACTCACTTACAGCATATGCTATTGTTGGGTCATCGTCAATCATCCCCGACCGAGCTGATCATAAGGAACGAAAAGGTGAAATATCTATGAATCAATTCAGGGAAACTTTCAACAAGTTGTCGCCGGAAAAGCAAGGCCGGATATTGGAGGCGGCTATCGACGAGTTTGCCGGACACGGCTACGACAGCGCGAACATCAACAGCATTGCGCAGAAGGCCGGAGTGAGCGTAGGCTCGATCTACAATTATTTTGAGAGCAAAGAGGACCTTTATCTGGCGGTGGTTCATCATGCGGTCGAGACTCTTAAAGCGGCTCTGGAGGATATAGTTACCCGGGAAGACGACCTGTTCAAGCGGATAGAGATGATACTCCGGTCCATACAGACTTTTACCCGGCGCTACGTCAATTTGACCAGGCTGTACAATGAGATGACCACCGAGAGCAGATCCGATCTTACCTGGACCATTGTTTCCAAAATGGAAGGGGTGACCGCCGAACTGTATGCTTCGTACATCAAAGAAGCTCAGGAAAACGGCCGGGTCCGTCCGGACATCGACCCCAAATACTTCGCCTTCTTTCTGGACAATCTTTTTGTTCAGCTGCAGTTTGCGTATGCCTGCGACTATTACAAGAACCGGCTGAAGATGTTTGTAGGCGAGGATGCCCTTGACAACGATGAGCTGATGGTGGAGCAGCTGATGAAGTTTATCCGCGGGGCCTTTTGTCTGCAGTAAAACGCCGGGAGGGTGCGGTGGCGGCGGAGAATGAGATCCGGCGCTCATGCCCGGCAAACCCGTAAAAGATAATCCTGTCCAAACTGGGGGAGGGGAGCTTGAGATGAACCCTTTGATAATTGCCTATGATGTGGGAACGACCGGGATCAAAACCTGCGTTTACGAGGTAGCGGATACCATAAGGTTGCTGGCCAGTGATATGGAAGTCTATGAACTGCATGTTCTGGACAACGGCGGGGCCGAGCAGGAGCCTTACGACTGGTGGCATGCCATGTGCAGCACCACCAGGAAGGTACTGCTCAAAAACAGCATAGCCCCCAACCGGATAAAGGGCATATCGTTCTGTGCCCAGATGCAGGGGCTGGTCCTGGTGGATCGCGAAGGGGAACCCGTGCGCCGAGCCATGAGCTATATGGACAACCGGGCCCAAAAGCAGTTCAAAGATGGCATGGCTCACGGGCTGCAGATCGCGGGGGTCAATGTGTTCAAGCTCTTGAAATCCCTCCGCATCACGGGAGCGGTTGCGGCCAGTGTAAAGGACCCGGTATGGAAATACAAATGGGTGGAAGCGAACGAGCCTGAGCTGTTCGAGAGGGTTCATAAATGGCTGGACGTTAAAGAGTTCCTGATCGCCAGGTGTACGGACCAGTTTGTGATGACCGAGGACAGCGCCTTCGCTACGCTCCTCTATGACACCCGCCCGGGGCGAAAGTGTTTCAGCCCGGAGATATGCAGGATGCTGGGCGTCAACATGCAACACCTGCCGCGGATAGTTCGCTCCACCGACATGGTAGGGGGGCTGACGGCCAGGGCTGCGGCGGAGCTGGGCTTGGATGAAGGAACCCCGGTATTCGGCGGAGGAGGGGACGCTTCCTTGATCGGGGTGGGAGCGGGAGCCGTAGACCTGGGCAGCACTCACGCCTATTTGGGGACTTCCGGCTGGATCTCAACTGTGGTCGACCGCCAGATCGTCGACACCGGCAGCATGATCGCTTCGATAGTAGGTGCTGATCCCAGGTACTTCAACTACTTTGCCGAGCTGGAGACGGCCGGCAAGTGCCTGGAATGGGTTAAGGACCACCTGGCACTGGATGAGATCAGCATTTACCTGGAGAAGAAACAGGTCGACGAGGGTCCGGAGGCGGTTTATCGAAACCTGTATGATTACATGATGGATGCCATAAAGCACGTACCGGCCGGCAGCAACGGCGTCATATTCACCCCCTGGCTGCACGGCAACCGGTGTCCCTTCGAAGACCCCTACGCCCGGGGTATGTTTTTCAACATCAGCATCGAGACCGGAAAGTCGGACATGATCCACGCCGTATTGGAAGGGGTTTGCTACCATCTGCGCTGGCAGCTGGAGTCACAGGAGAAAAAGGTCAAGACTTCGGAAGTGATCAGGCTGGTCGGCGGCGGGGCTCTGGCTCCTCTTACCTGCCAGACCTTGGCCGACGTGCTGGGACGGGAGATAGAGACCGTGGAAAACCCGCAGAATGTGGGTGCGGTCGGGGCGGTGGCGGTAGCGGCCGTGGGTCTCGGGATCATCAGTGAGCTCAGTGATGTGAAGAGCCTGATAAAGGTAACCGGACGGTACACGCCCAATCGGAACACCCGGGAGGTCCATGACCGGAATTTTAAGGCTTTCAAGGCCCTCTACCGGAATAACCGCAGACTTTTCGGTTTATTAAACAATGCCTCAAAAACCTGAATGCCCCCTGTAAGCCGGGTGGGACGGATGGTCCCAATACATTGATGTTCGCCGAAGAAAACGGATCGCACTGGACCCAGCTTTTTCAGGTATGGCCCCAATACAATGATGGTTCGCCGCCTGCAGGAGCATGAGCAGCCAGGAGCACAGCTCGCTGGTCAGCTTCATGCGAGGGGGCGGCAGATATCAGATTGAAAAAACCGCCTCTTCTGCCTTAAGTTATTTCCCGGCCGAATTTCTGGGGCAGAAAGAGGCTGGTGTAAGTATCCATGAAGTAGTCATCGGTCATGCCGGCAATGTAGTCCGCTACTATGCGCGCCGGAGGCGTGTTTTCTATATACTTGGGGCACATGCCATCGAGGAAATCGTAAAATATGGGGGAGGATTTTTCATTTCCCTTGACGTGTTCCAGCAGAGCCTTGAACAGCTGGCGGAACATCGACCTGATCTTGGCATCCTGAGATTGTTTGAGCGGTGATAAGTAAATGTACCGGTAATTGAAATCCCTGAGCTCGTGCAGGGCGCCGACAATCTCGGGGGAGAATACCAGGTACGGTTTTCCCAGGCTGTGCTGCACCAGGTCCCGTATCAGCCGGTCAATGATCTCGCGGTTGGTGTTTCCCAGCACCCTTGCAACGTGCTCGGGCACCTGGTCCCGGGTAATCAGCTTTACGATAATGGCATCTTCGATGTCGCGGCCGATGTAGGCAATAACGTCGGATATCCTGACTACGCATCCTTCCAGCGTGTACGGCTTAATGTCTTTGCCGAAGTCCTTTTCCGTCCACAGTTTTTCATACTCGAGCTGAAAGTCCTCGAAGGTCTTTTTCGGGGCGGGGACGTACTGCTCGGAGATGGCCTCCCCGTTGTGGCACAGAATCCCGTCCAGAACCTGCAGAGTAAGGTTTAAGCCCTCTCCGCCCTTTTCCAGTTCCTGCAGGCACCGCACGCTTTGTGCATTGTGCCGGAAGTATCCTATCCCCATTTCCTCGCAGATTTCGTTCAGATATCGTTCGCCGTCGTGTCCGAATGGGGTGTGCCCAATGTCGTGACCCAGGGCGATGGCTTCGATCAGATCCTCGTTGAGCCGCAAAAATCGCCCAATCGTGCGAGCGATTTTGGATACCAGCTGCACATGCAGGACCCGGTGAGTTATGTGGTCGTTCTCAAACAGGAAGAAAACCTGGGTTTTGTCTATGTAACGGCTGTAGGCGAGGGAATGGATTATCCGATCGGTATCATGATAGTATGCAGGCCTGATGTTCTCGGAGTCAGGGATTGGTTCCGGGCGCAGACGTTCCGCGGCACTGCTGAGACATGCGTAAGGACTAAGGGTCAACTGCTCTCTCTTTTCATTGTTCGCAACAATTGATTTCTCCCATGCAGACAGCAGCAGAATCACTCCCCAACGCTGAATTTTTTATGATCCTACCTCATATCAGCGTTGTTAACCAGATGGTTATGGGGAGAACAAGCAACAAGTGAACCGTCTCGCTTGTTGCTTGTTCACAAACTTATGAATAAAACAAGGGCAAAACCTCGAGGAAAATGATGTCCTTGTTTTTCGCCGCATCCCCCTCGGCCAGGATG
The DNA here is from genome assembly GCA_029781825.1 of Bacillota bacterium. Taxonomy (GTDB): domain Bacteria; phylum Bacillota; class Syntrophomonadia; order Syntrophomonadales; family DTU052; genus DTU052. Next base: position 10,665 of record JAKOVY010000112.1, read on the forward strand.
GCCGCTTTGGCGACCACCGTTCCACCCGCTTTTTCGACCAGCCTGGCAACAGCGTTGACTGATTCCCCGGTGCTGATCACATCATCCACGATTGCTACCCGGCGGTTTCTAATCTGCCTGATATCTTCGCCGTTCAAAGACAGGATTTGGGTCTTCTGGGTGGTGATAGAGTTGACTTCTTCTATTACCGGGTTCTCCATGTATGATTTGATGCTCTTGCGGGCCACAATGTAGTTTTTCATGCCCAGCAGCCGCGAAATCTCAAAAGCCAGCGGTATTCCCTTGGCTTCGGCCGTTACCAGCACGTCAAAGGGAGGCATCTTTTTAATCAGTTCCGGGGCTACCCGGCATACCAGTTCGGTGTCGCCCAGAATGACAAAGCTGGCTATGCTCACATGTTCATTGATGGCAACGATCGGCAGATAACGGGTGAGCCCGGCAATCTCCAGCTTATAGGTTTTCTGTTCGGTTGACATACTGATTACCTCGTGTTCATTAAGACTGTCGGAGACTGATCGCTACATGATTAGTTGGGTCAGTATCCCTGCCAGCATTCCGATGAAGGGATCCGATATGGCGGTTATGACGAAGGTGATGATGCCCACCATATTCCCGTCCTGCACGGCAGCGACCAGATTTTCCGGTATAACAATTATAGCACCAATTATGAACAGATACCCGGCAGTTGCCCCGATGGGGATGAGTTTTCCGATCTTCGGCAGCAGGAACAGCAGAAGGATGAAGGCCATGATGGCCATAAACGCAATACCGGCGTTTACCGGATTGTCAGCCACCGCGGTAATAGACACGATGGGGGACAGCGGAGCGCCGCCGAACAGGGAGCTGACCGCCTGTGAAAGACCGGACATGATCGTCAGCTTATCCACATGGAACTCAGCGTTGGCCATCGAAGCGGTGATGGCGCCGTAACTGATAAAGGTGCCTATTTGCAGGGCGATTACGGCCAGTACCGCTTTCCAGATGCGCCAGGAGTTGAGAATCGGGGTCTGCAGTTGGAGCTGTTTTTTTACGTTGTCCCAGAAGGAGCGGGGAGCGTCGTCATCCTCCTCGATGATTTCCTCTTCCGGTTGGTTGAAATCTTTTTTGATCAGGTGGTGTACCAGGGTTCCCACTATCAGAGACACTACTACGGTGTAGGCCAGGTTTTCGGTCAGGAACCATACCGGCAGTGCGGAGATGAATGATCCTACACCGGCTTTTATGCTGTCGCGGGCGATGTCGATGCTGGTCCTGACCAGGATGACCCCGACTCCGGCCAGCATACCGGCCAGGATAATCTCGCCTATATAATCAACAATGGCCCCCAGCAGTCCCAGAATACCGAGCACCGTCATGACCACGCCGCAAAGCAGGACAATCGATATCCGTTCCCGGAGGTTTTTCCCCATACTCCCGGCCAGGACTATGGTTTCCGCCTGGAACGATATCGGGGTGACCAGTCCCCAGACCAGTGCCAGAAAAGCGGCCAGGGCAAATGCTATGCCGGTGGGAAACGCTAGAAATCCGTAATAAAGGGCGATTAAACCTGAAGCAATAGCGTCAGCAAGTGCTCCAATAACGCTGACGAAATCCTGCGGTGACATCAGTGCCGATCATCCTTTCCATATTATTTTTCATAATTTGGCCTTCAAGATGATTGCCGTTATCAGGGCCCTATTCGAGCAGCAAAGGAACGAACTGACCGGAAAGGGCATCCACCAATCCGCGGTTGGTGATTTTCAACTCCGGAATAACCGCACAGGTAAGCAGCAGAGACAAGTCAAAAGAAGGATTGTCCTGCTTGCTTCCCATATCCCACAGTCTTTGGTGCAGTTCCCTGAACTGCCGCTGCAGCTCCCGCGGCTCGATATTGCTCATAATACCGGCGATGGGCAGGCTTACCTTGGCAATTACCTGGCCGTCGGCGGCAAACACTATACCGCCCTGCATTTGCCTAATGGTGTTAACCACCAGGGCCATGTCTTCATCGCTGCTGCCGACTACCACCAGGTTTTGACTGTCCTGACCCACGCTGCCGCCGAAAGCGCCCTTCTTCAGCCCGAACCCCCTGACTATTCCCAGGGCATGGTTTCCGCCCTTGCGGTAACGGTCGAATACCGCCACCTTCAACAGATCGCGGCTTACATCCGTCTGCAGGAGACCGTTTACTACCGGGAGTTTCTCATGTTCTTCGCGGGTGGCCACCGTTCCGGCAATTATGGTCATTACCCGCACCTCTGCCTCACCGGAAGCAATGGGTGCTTTTATCTGGAAGGCCTCGGGGGAAACCTCGCCCATTTTCACGGTGTTGAGCACCTCGCGCGGATGATTGTACGGCGGGACCGAGTAAGTCTCGGGATCAAATTTCTTCCCGCCGAGGAAGACCGCTTCCACATCAAAGTTTTGCAGGTCGGAAACGAGAACCAGATCGGCTCTCCTGCCGGGGGCGATGGAACCGATGCGGTGGTCAACCCCGTAAGCCCGGGCCACGTTGATGGTAGCCATTTGAATGGCGGTAATCGGATCTACGCCTTCAGAGACGATAGCCTGCAGGGCTCGGTTCATGTGGCCTTTGTCGAGTATGTCGTCCAGGAATATACAGCCGTCGGTGGACAGGAGAACGTTGGTGGTATCGGGCAGGGCTTCCACCAGATCACCGGCCCGCACCGGCTCTTGAAGCGATCCCCGCCGAAGGATTATTCTCATGCCCAGCCGGTATTTTTCCAGCATCTCCGGGAGCGATACGGATTCGTGGTCGGTAAGGATACCTGCCGCAATATAGGCCTGCAGATCATCGCCCACCAGCTCCGGACAATGTCCGTCAATGCGAAGATTCTGCTCCCGGCTCCAGGCCAGTATCGACATGATTTCCGGTTCCTGATCCAGAACCCGGTTAAAGTCCATGGTTTCCGCAATCCCCCATGCGTTTGGCAGGCGCATAGCATCCTGCACATCTTTCAGGGTCATCTCGGCACCCGCTTCCTCCAGGGTGGGGGTCCCAGGAACACAGGGGGGTATCATGAGAATAACGTTCAGAGGAGTCTGAGCCAGTTCCAGGGCGAAGCTGTGCATGCACTCGATCCCCGCATTGCACACATCGTGCATATCGAGAACGGCCGCAGTGGTACCGTGGGCTAAAATCGTTTTCACAAAAGGAATCGGAGACATGAAGGACATCTCAATATGGCAGTGGGCGTCGATCAATCCGGGAATCAGGTACTTCCCTCCGGCATCGAAAACGGCGGCTGCCGGGCGCGGTTTATCCGGATCAGGTTTTCCCACCCAGGCGATGGTACCCGCCCCTATGGCTACCTCCGCGTCCTCAATCTGCTTGGTAAACACATTTACCACCCGGGCATTGCGGATGAGCAGGTCCGCCGGCGCCTTGCCCCGGGCTATGTCCATGATTAAAGCCAAGTCTTTGGTCTTCAAAATCATACCTCCATCAAAATAGAAATTTGTCGTCACAGCAACCAGATGGCAGCAATTGTGCGACGCCGGAATTGGATGTTTTAAAAACCTTGAGTATATTTTTGCCGGATAACGAGTATGGTACTATCATTTTTGGCTTCCCGGAAGCTGCACCGGGAAGTGCCGGTTATTGACGATACATTCCAGGGCCGCACAGTCAGAGATAATTCGACAAAATGGAATTGTATACCTTCCGGAACTTGATAAAAAAAATGAAGGTTTGAATTGCCTGGAGGTGTGGCGGCATGGCCGGGGCAAAAGTGCAAAAAAGCTTTTCCCAAAGAGCTTCATTAAGTGACTGAGAACCGGGCTCCGGACAAACTTTCAGGAAATTATAGTCGGTAGCGAGGCGGTGTAAAAGCTGATATAATGTGCGTGATTAAAGTGATTTAAGGCTAGAAATCACCCCCTTGTAAACAAATGGGATATTTCTTCATTACATAAAGCATAATTGCGCCCCAGGCGGCGGGGTTATGCCTTTTTTCTTGACGCAGGAATTGGGGGACGGGTGGCTTTCACAACAAACTACGAAACCATTAAATCTATCGCTGAGAGGTTGGACCCAACATGAAAATACGTGACGTAATGACGCTCCATCCTTTGACTATTGACCCTGAAAACTCAATAAAAGAAGTCGCCGCCATATTCCTGGAGCACGGTATCGATGGTGCCCCGGTTGTTGACGAAAACGGGGGACTTCTTGGCCTGGTTACCAAAAAGCATCTATATCGAGCGATTGTGAACGAGCAGCAATTAAGCCGTCCGGTAAAAGAGATAATGACGGTAGAGGTCCGCACCCTTGATGAAGATACCCAGGTAGATGTAATACATGAGCTGAACTTTGGCAGGTTCCCGGTGCTTAATAATGGCAAGGTAACGGGAATGTTTACGAAATCTGATGCCAAGAGGGTATATACGCAGGAACTTACGGAGATGAAAAACCGGTTACAGGCAGTGGTGGATGCGGCCTATAATTCCATCGTAAGTATAGATGAAGACGGAATAATCAGGATTTTTAACCGGGCAGCTGAAGAATTATTCGGCCTGAAAAAAGAGGATGTCATCGGTGCCAGGTACACAGAGGCATTCCCCAAAGGCGCATTAACCGATGTTTTGGAGTCAGGGTCGGCAGTTAGCGAAAAGATGGTTTACAAGGATAAGACCATTCTCAGCAATCGTACTCCCATACTGAAAGAGGATGGCAGTATCGGCGGAGCCGTGGCTGTAGCCCAGGATATATCCGATTTGGAGCACATCTCCCAGGAGCTCACGCGAACTAAAGAAACCAAAGAGTGGATGGACCACCTTTTGGGTGAATCACTGGACAGCTTTTTCGTTGCCGATAAGAACGGAGTAGTCCTCAATGTCAACAAGGCTTACACCCGCATGACCGGGCACAAAGCCGAGGACATAATTGGCCGCTCAATGTATGAGCTGGTTGAGAAGGGCTATTATCGACGGGCTGCGACCTTGATGGTTTTGGAGAGCGGTCAGCCGGTTATGTATAAAGAAAGGACCTCGACGGGAAGGGTGGCTCTGTACACCGGTCTTCCTATATACGACGAGAAGGGCGAACTGAAAAACGTCCTGGTAAACATTAAGGACATCACCGATTTGGAGACGGTGTCCGGCGAGCTGGAAAGGACCCAGGAATTGAAAGACGAACTGGATAAGGTTATTCAGGCTTCTTTTGACGGTATTTGCGAGACTGATGCTCACGGCAAAATATTAATAGTCAATGATGCCTATGCCCGCATTACCGGCAAGAGCAGAGAGGAACTGATAGGCAAGAACGTGGAAGACATGGCCGGCAATGGATATTATGACCATTCCATTGCCTTGATGGTGATTGAGCAGGGCAAACCGGTGACCATTGAGCAAAGACTTAACTCCGGGAGAAAGGTCTTGGTAACCGGGAACCCCGTTTTTAATGACCGGAATGAATTGGTCAGGGTTATAATCAATGCGCGAGATTTAACAGAATTGGAACAGCTGCGTCAGGAAGTGGAGCAGGCGCAGCAGCTCAGCCGCCACTATAAAGAAGAATTGGAAAAAATGAGATTGCTGGAAGAGAGCAGCATTGTAGTGGAATCCCAGGCGTCGAAGGATCTTTTTGAGCTTATTTTGCGGGTAAGCAGGGTTGACTCCACCGTATTGATTCAGGGTGAGTCCGGTGTAGGGAAAGAGGTTATCGCCAGAGAACTGCATAAACACAGCCCGAGGTGCAATTATCCGCTGATCAAAGTCAACTGTGCCGCCATCCCGGAAACGCTGCTGGAATCCGAACTGTTCGGATACGAAGCAGGGGCCTTCACCGGGGCCAGCAAAGGCGGCAAGGCCGGGCTGTTTGAGTTGGCCAATAAAGGGACTTTGTTCCTGGATGAGGTGGGCGAGATTCCCCTGCATCTCCAGGCCAAGCTGTTAAGAGTCCTGCAGGACAATGAATTTACCAAAGTAGGGGGTTCCGAACCGGTCAAGGTTGATGTAAGAGTTATTGCCGCCACCAATCGTGACTTAAGCAAGATGGTCGCTGAAGGCAAGTTCAGAGAGGATTTGTATTACCGGTTGAACGTAATCCCCATTCATGTTCCCGCACTCCGGGAAAGAAAAGAAGAAATTGCGGCTCTGGTAAGGCAGTTCTTAAAGATATTCAATGACAAGTACGGTTTCAACAAGACCATTACCGCTTCGGCAATGGGTGTTCTGATGGATTATGATTGGCCCGGGAACATCAGGGAACTGCGCAATGTAATTGAACGGGCGGTTGTTACCAGTCCTCACCCGGTAATTAATGATTTCAGCTTTTTGAATAACTTGGAACAAAAAAATGCTCAAGCTCTCAATGAAAACTACGGCCCGGTCGATCTCAAAAAAGAGGTGGAGGAATTCGAGAAACAGCTGATCCTTAAATATGTATCCAAATACGGGAGCCTCCGCAAGGCGGCACGGTTCCTGGGAGCCAGTCAAACAACGCTGTGGCGCAAGGCATCTCATTACGGTATTAAAACTGATCAGCAGGAGGCCTGACAAAGTTCACGGTGTTCCATAAATGAAACGGCCGACCCATTTTTGGGTCGGCCGTTTCATTTTCGTATATATTGGCGTTTGGAAATGGCAAATTGGAGAGCAGTGTCTTAAGCGTTTCAAAAATGGGTCACCAGGGAAATCCAAATAACGAATTGGGAATGGAAACCGAACACTTATACAATCATGGCCTTCCAGATAGTGGTTCTGAAATAATCCTGCCGTATTTTCCGTGAACCGAGCTTGGCTATTTTTCGGCTTTCCCCGTTCGGAATACCATGTTGGTCTTAAGTGCAATTGGGAGTTAAAGGCAATATCTTTGGCCGGGATGACACCTGGCATAGATGTTGCATGGGAGTATGACCGGACTCACCGTGAGTTCGCTCTTTGGGCTGACGAGTCCGAAGAGAGGTGAGTTGACCTTGCGGCAAGGGACGAATGCGGAATTGATCCTTATTGGCTAAAGGGGTGATTAAATGCCAAATTTCAAGGTTGACCTTAGCGGGCAGGTCGCAGTGGTGACAGGGGCCGGCAACGGTATCGGTAAAGCTTGTGCCATTGCTCTCGCTGACAGCGGCGCCCAGGTAGCTCTCATTGATATTTCACAAGCGGCTATGGAGCAAACCCAGGCGGAAATCACGAGCCGGGGTGGAAGCTGTACCGCTTATCTCTGCGATGTAAGCAATGTTGCGGCCATCAATGAGACCTATCAAGCTATTGTCGACTATTATGGACGAATTGATATCGCCGTAAATTCGGCGGGTATCAATATTCAACAGCGAGGTGAAGAAGTAACCGAGGAAGCCTGGGACAGAATAATGGGGATAAACGCCAAAGGAGCATTCTTCTGCAGCCAGGCGGCCGGACGCATAATGATAAAGCAGAGAAAGGGCAAGATTATAAACATTGGATCTGCAATGTCAGTGGTAGGGTATGTGAAGCGGTCGGCCTACTGTGCCAGCAAAGGAGCGGTAGCCCAGTTTACCAAAGTTTTGGCGGGAGAGTGGGCGCCATACAATGTTACGGTCAACACCGTTGCTCCGACCTTTATCAATACCCCTTTTACCGAGCCGATGTTTAAGGATGCGGAATTCAAAGCGGATGTTGAACGGCGTATCCTGTTAAACCGGATCGGTGAAGTTGATGATGTTACCGGCACGGTACTTTATTTGGCCTCCGACGCCTCCGACTTTGTAACCGGTTCAATTGTAATGGTTGATGGAGGGTGGACAGCCTGGTAATACCCGGGATTCCAGGGCCATTACCGGCCAAGCAGTCCATAGGCAATGTGTATTCCGCAAATCCAATCAGGGGAGGAAGAAGAATGTCAAAATCTGCAGCGAGTTTGATCGCTCGGCTTGATGAATCCCGTTTGACGACGAATCACTATAAAGTGATCAGTGCTGCCGTCCTGGGGGACATGCTGGAGTTCTTTGACTTTACCATTATAAGCTTTGTTATTGCATTTATCATGGTTCCGTGGGGCCTTGATTACGGTTCCTCAGCGATTATATTGCTGGCGTCGGGATTGGGCGCTATTATCGGTGCCGCCCTGTTCGGCAATATAGCCGACAGAATCGGAAGAAGGCCGGTCTTTATTTTCACCATATTGTTTAGCGCTCTGATGACGGGTGCCATGTACTTTACACCCGAAGGCAATTGGCAGTTCCTCGCAGTCTTTCGTTTCCTGACCGGTTTGGCGCTCGGTGGACTGTACTGCGTCGACCTGCCATTGGTACAGGAGTTTGTGCCCTCGAAGTATCGCGGTCGGGTTAGCGGAATTGTAACCGCATTTATTCCGATTGGTACAATGATTGCCAGCAGTAGTGCGGCCTTCCTGACGCCATCCATTGGCTGGAGAGGGCTCTTCCTGGTCGGACTGCTTCCGGCTTTGCTGTGTCTCTTAATTCGAATTTGGGTCCCCGAATCTCCACGCTGGCTTATCAGCAGGAAGAGGTTCGATGAAGCTGAAGCGGCGGTGGACTGGGTTACCGGCCATCACCACGATTTCCGTGAGGTTAGGAAGAGCGACACCGAGTGGGTGGATGACCTTCCGGCTCAGACCCAGCACAGCTGGAGCGAGCTTTTCCAATATCCCCGCAGTGTTATAACCACCTGGTTTACCAATATCGCGCAACAGTGCGGTTACTACTGCTTTACCATGTGGGGTCCGGCGCTCCTGGCTTTGGTTATAGGAAGAACCCCGCAGGAAGCGGCCAAGCTTTATATCGCGGTTACCCTGGGAGGTTTTATCGGCAGATGGTTCTGGGCGTTCATGTCCGACTATCTGGGTCGCAGGGTCAGCGGGATGCTGCTGGGCGCTGGTGCCGCAACCATGCTGGTCATCGCCATATTCAATACCGGGAACTTCATTGGCGGAATCTCGGTATTCTGGCTCTGCATGATCGGTATCTACTTCTTTGCTGACGGCGGTTTTGCTCTGGTAGGACCTTATGGCTCCGAGGTATGGCCTGCTCAGCTGCGGGCAACCGGTATGGGCTCCGCGTACGGAATGGGCGGTATCGGCAAATTGGTCGGTCCCATGATCGTTGCCTGGTTTGCCGGTTCCAGCAACCTGGTCAGCCCGAAAGCAACCACGGATGCAATTGCTCCTGTGTACCTTTTCCTGGCCGGCTGTTTTGTAGTCCTGGGAGTCCTGTTCTACTTTGCCCGGGAGACCAAAGGCAAGACCATGGAACAGATTGAAGCCGAGCTGGAAGCGGAAAGGCTTGGAGCCCGCGCTGCTTAATCAAGCATGTTGATCAATAACCTAAACAATACACGTCTATATAAAACTTGGGGAGGGTACTGTAAATGAGTGAGAACAATGTAAAAATTGACGTTATTGAATTCATGGGGAAGAAGTTGAGCTTCCTTGACTTGAGCAAGGATATCGGTCCGGATATCCCCGTTTACCCGGGTCACATGAAGACTGATTTCTGGTGGCATAAGACCCACGAAGAAACCGTGTTCAGCCTGGGAGACAAGAGCAGCTACAAGTATGGTTTCGGAGTAAAAGGGATTATTACCTGTGACCATACCAGTACCCACGTGGATGCGGTTTACCATTTCGACCCTAATAAATCGCACCTGTCCGTGGACAAGATAACCCTTCAAGAGTTAATCACCCCCGCAGCCTGGATTGATGTATCGTTTGTGCCGCCTCGCAGTCATATAACCGTGGATGCGTTGAAAAAAGCCCTGGATGCGGCGGAAGTAACCCTTCAGCCGGGGATGACCCTGCTGTACTGGACAGGCATTGAGCCCTATGGGGTTACCGATCCCTTCTATTTCCTGAGCCAATACCCCGGACTGAATAGAGAAGCAACCAACTGGCTGCTGGATCACGGTCTGGTGAATATTGGCACGGATGCGGCCAGCCTGGATACTCCGGCTGATATAAACTATCCCAACCATTCCGTTCATGCGGAGAGAGAGGTCATTCATACCGAGAGCCTGGTGAATATTACCAAGATCCCACGGCACAGCGGTTTTTACTATGCGATGTTCCCTCTCAAATGGATTGGCCTGACCGGCAGCCCCGTACGGGCATTCGCCATCTGGGAAGATTAAGCGGATTCTTATTGAATTGAACACCGAGTGCTCCCTATTGTCCTTGAGAAGAAAGGGACTGCAAGTCTCTTTCTTCTCATCCCCAATATCTCAGAAAACGACCAAACAATATTAATCCCATCGGAAAAATGGGTTGTTGGAATGGAGGGGTGAGATGTGAAGTGGCAGGATTACTATAAAGAAAGAACATGTACGGCGGATGAAGCTGTACGCCACATAAAGTCGGGAGATACGGTAGTGGTAGCTCATGCCTGCGGAGAGCCCGTGTTGCTGACCAATGCCATGAGCGATAGATACGCCGAACTGGAAAACGTCAAAGTTGTGCACCGGGTGGGCATGGGTGAAGGCAGGTATTGCCAGCCCGGAATGGAGAAGCATTTCCGACATGTATCGTTGTTTGCCGGTCCCAGCACCAGGCAGGCCATTAACAGCGGTCGGGCTGATTTTATCCCCAGATTTATATCCGAAATCCCGGCATTATTCATTAACGGAACCATTCCCATTGACGTAGCCCTGGTAACCGTAAGCCCGCCCGACAGACATGGCTATTGCAGCCTGGGAATATCGGTGGACTACACCCTCCCGGCGGCTCGCCAGGCGAAGATGATCATCGCTGAAGTGAACGAGAATATGCCCAGAACTCATGGCGACTCGTTCCTTCATGTGAGGGAGATCTCCTATTTTGTCCCCAGCAACCGGGAACTGATTCAATTGGAGCGTCCGACCTTTACCGAGGTGGAAGAAGCTATTGGCCGCTATGTAAACACCTTGATTAAAGACGGCGACACCCTGCAGTTGGGAATAGGAGCAATTCCCGATGCCATCCTGTCCTTCCTGAAGGAGAAAAACGATCTGGGGATCCATACCGAGGTGTTTTCGGATGGCGTGATGGAACTGACCGAATTGGGTGTCATCACCGGGGCCAAAAAAACCTTGCACAGGGGCAAGATTGTTTCAACCTTTGCTATGGGCACCAAAAAGCTGTATGAATGGCTGGATGACAATCCCTTCATTGAAATGCACTCCGAGGACTATGTAAACAATCCCTGGGTCATCGGGCAGAACGACAACATGGTCTCGATAAACTCAGCCCTGCAGGTTGATGTCCTGGGCCAGGTAGCGGCAGACCAGATCAACGGCCGGCAGTTCAGCGGCGTCGGCGGCCAGGTGGACTTCATCCGCGGCGTCCGCCTCAGCAAAAACGGGAGATCAATTATTGCTATGCCTTCAACTGCGGCCAAGGGAACCGTCAGCCGAATTGTTCCGGCCCTGTCACGGGGAACAGCCGTGACCACGAGCCGAAACGAAGTCAGCTGCATCGTTACCGAATACGGGATTGCCATGTTGGACGGCAAGACCAATCTGGAAAGGATGAATGCCCTGATAGCAATAAGCCACCCCGATTTCAGGGATGAAATCAGGGAAGAAGCCATGAAACTGTATTACAGCGGCTGAGAGATAAATCGGGGAACGGCAGGAGCGAATACGCGCAGAAAGGAAGATCAATGATGGATTTCAAGCTGGGTGAAGAATATGAAATGCTGAGACAGTCAGTGCGGGACTTCGCTGAAGGGGTCCTGGCACCTGGCGTAGTTGACAGGGATGAAAAGGAATACTTCGATCGCAGTGTTTTCGACAAGATGGGGGAACTGGGACTTACCGGCATTCCCTTTGAAGAGGAATACGGCGGGGCCGGAATGGACTACATTGCCTATGCCATCGCCGTTGAAGAACTGGGAAGAGTGGACCCCTCGGCGGCCGACACGCTTTCATCCCATGTAAGTCTGGGCGCCTGGCCGATATATAAATGGGGAACCGAAGAGCAGAAGCAGAAGTATTTAATTCCCCTGGTAAAGGGAACCAAACTCGGAGCGTTTGGACTCACCGAGGCCGGAGCAGGCTCGGATGCCATCGCCATGAGCTGCAGGGCCGATCGGGACGGGGACAGCTATGTTTTGAACGGCAGGAAAATCTTTATTACCAATGCCGGAGCCGCCGATATCTATGTGGTATTTGCCCGCACCGGACCCAAAGAGTTAAGAAGCAAAGCCTTCAGCGCCTTCATCGTTGAAAAGGGAACCCCCGGTTTCAGCTTTGGGAAGTTCGAAAAGAAAATGGGTTTGCGGGGTACGCAGAACTGTGACTTGATTTTCGAAGACTGCCGGATACCGAAGGAGAACCTGCTGGGCAAAGAAGGGGAAGGATTCAAGATGGCCATGGCAACACTGGATGGCGGAAGAATCGGAATTGCAGCCCAAGCGGTTGGGATTGCCCAGGGAGCCTATGAAATCGCGGTAGCCTATGCCAAACAGAGGGTACAGTTCGGTAAACCCATCGCCGCTTTGCAGGCCATCCAGTTCAAACTGGCGGATATGGCAGTGGAAATCAAAGCCTCGCGGCTCTTGACCTATGAAGCTGCCTGGAGGAAGAGCCAGGGTCTTGATTATGGCGCCGATGCCGCCATGGCGAAATTGAAAGCCTCCGAGACCGCCAATTGGGTGGCCAACCAGGCCGTACAGATCCATGGAGGTTATGGATACACCCGTGATTTCCCGGTAGAAAGAATCATGCGCGACGCCAAGATTACGGAAATCTATGAAGGAACCAGTGAAATTCAGCGAGTGGTTATCAGCAACAGCATCTTACGTTAGAGGGAGGGAACGGGATGAGCTACAGTGAACGCATAAAACGCTGGGACGACTTGAATGTAGGCGATACGGCCAGCTTCACCAAAACCATAACCGAAACCGATGTGATCTTGTGGGTAGGATTGGCCGGAGATATGAATCCGATTCATATAGACAGGGAATACAGTAAAACCACCCGTTTCGGAGATGTTATTGCTCCGGGGGTCCTGGTAATGGGGCTTATATCCACGACCGTTACCATGCTTACCTTCGGCAATGTATATGCCAGCCAGAATGTGAGGTTCCGCAGACCGGTATATATCGGTGACACCATCACCGCAACGACAACGATTGTGGAAAAGCTGGAAGAGAAGCGCATGGTGCGTATGGAAACTAAATGCGTGAACCAGAAGGGTGAAACCGTTATAATTGGAGAAGGAATGCAGTTCATTCTTGAGTAACAATTTACCGGCTGCAGCGGAATGCTGCCCGAAGGGGAGGGAATGGTATGGCATTAAAAACGCCTCAGCAATACCTGGACGAGCTAAGGCAAATGAATATTGAACTGTATATGTTTGGGGAAAAGGTGGAGAACCGGGTTGATCATCCCATCATCAGACCGTCCATCAACTCTGTGGCCATGACTTATAAGCTGGCCCTGGATCCCGAGTATGAGGATATTATGACGGCGACCTCAAACCTGACCGGGAAAAAGATTAACCGTTTTACCCACCTGCACCAGAGCACTGACGACCTGATCAAGAAAGTTAAAATGCAGCGTTTACTGGGTCAGAAGACCGGCAGCTGTTTTCAGCGCTGTGTGGGTTTGGATGCCTTCAATGCTTTGTACAGTACGACATTTGAAATCGACCAGGCCCACGGCACCGAATATCACCAGCGTTTTAAGAAGTACATGGAATATGTACAGGAAAACGACCTGGTGGTCGACGGCTGCATGACCGACGCCCGCGGCGATCGTTCAAAATCGCCGGGTCAGCAGCCGGACCCCGACGCCTACCTGCATGTGGTGGAAAGGCGGGCGGACGGAATTGTGGTTCGCGGCTGTAAACTCCATCAAACCGGTATGGTGAATTCTCATGAGATCCTGGTCATGCCCAACAACAGCTTGCGGCCGGAGGAAAAAGACTGGGCAGTAAGTTTTGCCATCCCGCTGGATACACCGGGGATGATCTATGTCTACGGCCGCCAGTCCTGTGATACCCGCAGGCTCGAGGGTGGAACCGTAGATATCGGGAATGTTCATTTTGGCGGCCAGGAAGTCATGACCATCTTCAATGATGTTTTTGTTCCCTGGGAGCGGGTCTTCATGGACGGAGAGACCGATTTCACCACCATGCTGGTCGAGCGTTTTGCCGGCTATCACCGCCAGAGCTACGGCGGCTGTAAAGTGGGAGTGGGAGATGCCCTCATCGGTGCTGCCAAAGCAATTGCCGATTACCAGGGGACTTCCAACGCCTCACACATCAAGGACAAGCTGGTTGAGATGTGCCACCTCAATGAAACCCTCTACGGCTGCGGGATTGCCTGTTCGGCGGAGGGCAGAAAGACGGCCGCCGGCAACTATTTGATCGATCTCTTGCTGGCCAACATCTGCAAGCAGAACGTCACCCGTTTCCCGTATGAGATCGCCAGGCTGGCCCAGGACATTGCCGGCGGGTTCTTCGTGACCATGCCTTCGGAGAAGGATTTCGAAAACCCGGTTATCGGCCCGCTGGTTAAAAAGTATGCCGCCAGCAAAGCGGACGTACCGGTTGAGCACCGGCAGAGGATGCTGCGGCTTATTGAGAACCTTACCCTGGGAACAGCCGCGGTTGGATACCTTACCGAATCGATGCATGGTGCCGGGTCGCCCCAGGCTCAGCGGATTATGATCACCCGTCTGATTAACCTGGAGCATCGCAAACATCTGGCTGAAACCCTCTGCGGTATAAGAGAAAACCCGGATATTGATTGGTAAGGAACCGGGGAGCAGTAAGTATAGTTCCGCTTATGCAGCAGGTAGAAGAACCGTCAGGCCGCGTTAAAACCGAATATTAAACACTATTGCCTGTCCCAACGACAAACGCCCCATCGCGCGGCTTGCTCCTGTACCTGCTGACAACAAAGCCCTCCTGGAATGTTCCAGGAGGGCTTTGCAACTGGGATACGTTCTAGCTCTCTTTCACCTTTATTGCCTTGTACTCTCTGGTGATCGCGATTACGGCATTTTCGGTCGGAGTCCGCTCACCGCTGGAGCCGGAGGCATAGCCGTCGGCATCCGAGTTGACGACGGAGTACTGCGCTGTTTCCACGTCCGCAAAGGGCCCGCCATGCGTCAACACGAACACATCGGGGTTTACCGCCCGAGCCGCCAGGCACATTTTCTGCACCTCGGCGGTTGCTTTTTCCAGGGTCATGACCTCTTTGGCGCCGGTTAGACCGCCGCCGGTTACTCCAACAATGGCTCCGATAACGTCGGCTCCCGCCTCGGCCATTATCCGGGCCTCAGTTTCGTTAAAGGCCCAGGCTACGGTGAAGATATCCTTTTTATGAGCGGTTTTTATCAGCTCGACCTCGCGGGAAAAGCCGATTCCCGCATTTTCCAGCTGCCGGGCAAAGTATTCCCCGTAGAGCCCGGCAAAGGGCTCGTTGGTGATGCCGGAAAAGCCCAGGTCCATCATTTCATCGATGATCCGCTCCAGGTTTATTGCCGGGTTATGAGCCCCGATACCGGCGATGCAGGGTGCGGTTTTGACAACCGGGAGTATTTCCCTGGCCATCTCTTTGACCCGGGCATTGCAGTCTTCATACGGCATCCAGGCCAGGAGGGTAGGAAGCCCCATCATGCGCCATATAGCCGTAGAATAAACGGCCACCAGGTCGGCTCCGCCCAGGTCGGCGCACTTGGCCGTTAAACCGGTTCCGGCGCCGAACATCAAGAGGGCTCGGTTGTTGTTGACCTGCTCCCGCAGCCTGGCTATTATTTCACTCCGCTTATACTGTACTGCCATAGATGAACCTCCGGGCTAAAAGTTCTCAAAAGGAATAACATCCGGGCGATCCTTTTTGTTCCCCTTGACCCAGGTCCCGTTGAGCATTTCCAGGAGCAGTTCAGCCAGCAGATCGGCAAATTCGGGTTCATTCATGTGCCGATCCACCACAATAACCTCCAGATTGTCCTTGTTGGGGTCAATCTTGGCCCGGAGAGCTTTTACATAACGCACTGAACGCCGTGACCACTGGGGATTCTCTTCATCGGACGCCCACACCGGTCCGGGTCCGGGTCCCGACCAACCCAGTTTTATATCGGGGGTCGCGAGATCACAGGCGCCCCATCCCCGCATGGGCACGCACAGAACGCTGGGACCTTTGGCTCGATTGAGCTTTTCCGCCATGTGTTCGCCGATCCGGTAGGCCTCATCCATGGACACCCCGATACAGGTTACCGTGGGGTTATGCTCATACAGACCCCGTCCGGGCTGGTCGGTCTCCTTTAAGAGCCTTTCCGGCACGGTGTTCTTGGGGCCGAAGTTAATGAGGTCCAGTCCGCCCGGAGCCACTACCTGCGGAATGCCCATATCCCCGGCGGCGGTCAGGCGGTCGGGACCGGCACTCAGCACGCCGCCCAGCATTTCGTCGGCAATTTCATGGGTGGTTATATCCAGCATCCCGGCTATAAAACCGTTCCGGATCAGGTCCTCCATGGAACGGCCGCCGCTGCCCACAGCATGGTTGATCATAACGTCGTAACCGGCCTTTTCCATAATGGAGGAGGCCCGCAGTACACAGGGGGTGGTAACGCCGAACATCATGCAGCCGATCAGCGGTTTTTCCTCGATTCCTTCCAAGGCGGGAGCGTTGGCCATTCCAACTACAGCCCCGGCGGCGTTGTTAAGTATCCCCCGGGTGACCTTATTAAGACCGGCTTCAGCAATGGGGTATATCATGCAGATGTCCGAGGTGCCCACATAAGGAGCGACGTCTCCTGAAGCCATGGTGGTGAGCATGAACTTGGGAAATCCGATGGGAAGCGTCTGCATGATCCTGGTTGCAATACTGGCTCCCATGGAACCGCCGTAAGCAATGATGCCGTGCACCTTGCCTGCGGCCACCATTTCATTTACCAGTTTGATGGCCCCTTCCGCCACCAGGTCGGATGCGGCTTTGCGGTCCAGGGCAAATATGTCTTCCGGTTTTTTTCCTACCCGGGCGATTACTTCGCTCAGGCTGATATCGGCCCATCCAACTTCACGGCCGACGCTCAGTTCCAAAATGGTGGGGTTGCCGCCCGCTGCTTTGACCCGTTCGGCCAGGAACTTGATCTCTTCCCCTTTGGTATCGAGGATTCCGGTCACCAGTATCTCTTTAACCGTCATGGGTTTCCCTCCTCAATTGGTTTATGTTTTTACCTTCCCAGTTGGAAAACCGGATCAGACCGTGATCCAACTGCATATGAGGAACGACTTGCGAGGTGTTTATCTGCAGGCAGACCTCAAAATCATCTCTTCCGCCCACTTCCAGGAGTACCTGGCCGCTGGCGGATTCGAGAAAAGCGGCCCGTGCATCGGGGTAGGCGGCCAGCAAGGCTTTGGCCGCTCGGCATGAATCCGAAATACGGAGCGTAATTCCCCGATCCCGGGCCAGGTCTTCCAGCTCCTGCAGGAGGTATCCGGCGCAGTATGCATCATCCAGCACAAATTTGCCGTACTGCCCTGCACATACTATCGTTATTCCGCAGGATGCGGCCAGGGCGGCAGTCAAACCGGCCCGGGCGCAGGCTCTGGCGTTCAGGAGGCTGGCGATAAACAGGCTGACACACCCCCTGGCTTTGTCTATCGCCCGCGTACCGTTGCTGGTGCACAGGGCCACATCCCTGCCCTTAACCGGATACTTTTTGGCTTCCGCCGGTGAGTTGTCCATATCAAATCCAGGCAGTTTCCGTCCCTGCCATTCGCCGCTGGTAACCATCTGCCTCTGAGCTCCCAACCGCCGGGCTTGTTCTTCCTCGGCCACGGTATAAACCCATCGGCAGCCGTTGTCCAGGAGCGAAACAATGGTACTGCTGGCCCGGAGCACGTCTATCAGCAGACAGACGGTTTTATCCGCTTCAGGAGCATATTCTCTTAATGACAGAGCGGTATCCACCTCAATAACCATGCTCATTTAACCGCATTCCCCGTTCTTGTTGCCTTTTGAAAACCTCCCTGTTGCCCGGACGGGCAACAGGGAGCAACGGAGCTTATGATTTTTTGAGTGGAATGTTCTTGAATTGCTGACAGGCTTCCTTGAGCGGTACTTCGATGGGAATACGTTCAATACTGGATGCACCCAAAAAGCCTACTGCTTCAGTGTGTTCATAGATATAGCGGGTGTCCTCCGGATAGGCTATCGGTCCGCCATGGGCAAAGATCATGATATCCTTGTACCCGCTGCGAGCCGCCTGGGTCATTTCTCTAATCAGTTCCGCACATTTTTCGAGGGTGAGCTTGTCCTCCGCATATTTGGATCCGATGGAACCGCCGGCGGTCAGACCCATATGGCATATCAGAACGTCAAGTTGGGCTTCGCCGACGAGCCGGGCTTCCTCCACGTTAAAGGCATAACCCAGGGTGAACAGACCCAGCTCCTTAGCAACTTTCAGGGCCTCGATTTCCACCGCATATCCCATACCGGTATCCTCCAGCTCCTGGCGGAAACGGCCGTCGATCAAACCGACAGTGGGGAAATTCATGACGGCCGAGAAACCTAGGTACTGCAGGTGCTGGAGGTAGGGACGCATTTCCCTGGTGGGGTCGGTTCCGCATATACCGGCAATCATGGGAGTTTCCTTAATTACCGGGAATACGCGGTGTGCCAGATCGATGACTATCTGATTGGCATCACCATAGGGCATGAGCCCGGCCAGGGAACCTTTACCATCCATGCGGAACAGACCGGAATTGTAGACCCCGATAAGGTCAACTCCTCCCTGCTCCGCAAATTTGCCGGATATACCGGTTCCGGCACCGGCAATAATGATCGGTCTGCCCTTAGCAATTTCCGCTTGTAACCTGGCCTTGACTTCATCACGGGTGTACTGTTTCGCCATAGCAATTCCTCCTTTTATCCTTTGATATCAAAGATGCCGGTTTCTTCATCTTCAAGAAGCCCCCAGGCGTCAATTGCCGCCTGCAACTCGGGGTGTTCTTTGGCTGCTTCCACAATGGGGATTCCGGCCACGGCTGCGTCTATCGCCTGGCGCATGGCTCTGGCTCCTGCAACCGGTCCCATAGGATGGCCGTGAATTGCTCCTCCGGCCCCCATAATACAGTCAAGTCCGAGATCGCGATATATGGCCTCGACGCAGTTCGGCATTACCCCTCCGCCGGGCATGGGGAACGCCCGGTTAATATGGCACCACGGGCTGTTCAGGTGATGTCCTATCTGCAGATAGCGTTCCCGCAGGAATGGGAACTTGCCGTAAGGACTGGGGTAGACTACCATATCGGCACCGGCCATGCGGGCGAGTTTCCCCAAAATCAGATGGGAGCTCATACCGGATACCGGTGACTCATACATGGTTCCGGCAAAGTCCAGGTGGGCCATTATGGGGACATTGATATCAGGATGCTCCGCCAAACCCTGCAAAGCGGAAATACCTACGGTAAGGAAGTTGATCATCAGTGCGTTGGCTCCAGCATCAATAGCCCGCCGTGCATTATCCAGCACTTTAAACGCTGAATCGGTGATATTGGGAGTATACAGCACCCGGTGCCCGGTTTCTTCGTAGTGCTTGCGAACAGCCTCCATATACAGCTTGATTCTCTGCTCAATGGGGTTAAACGGGGGGTCGGCGATCAACTCATCGTCCTTGATAATGTCCACACCGCCTTCAACCGCCCGGGTAAACAGCTTGCAGCCGACTTCAGGAGTATACCCGGTACAGGGCTTAATCATGTTGTTCAGCAGCGGTCGGTCGTATACTCCTAAGAGCTGGCGCACCCCTTCAACCCCGAATTTGGGACCCTTAAACTGGGACAGAAAACCGGGGGGGAATTTAATATCCAGCAGTTTCAGGGGGCCTATCATCGAAATATTACCGATTATTGTAGACAGCATCATGGGGATTTGGGGTCCGAAGTTCACAGCCGGGTACGCCAATTGAAATACCCATTGGCGTTTATCCAGGTTCTCCGGAACCTCGTATTCATGCCCCGGCACCTCATATATACTTACCACTTTGGCTACATGTTTTTCCCGAACTTCCGGGGTTTCTTCGGGAACGGCTACCCAGGTACCAGTTGTCTGTTCAATGGCGATGGAACTGATCTTCTTTACGATATCCAGGTCGCGTCCGGTCTGCAGGTAATAGGTCGCGATTACATATTCGCCGGTTGCCTCAATATGTTCGGGGATGACCATCATATCCAGCTCAGACAAATCGGAATCCTCCTTACTTAAGAAGTGTTGGGGAACGCTTCCATTGATTCTCCCATTGAAAAAAGAAGCACCACCTCCTTGTTGGCATTGCTTAAAGTGCGTCAATTGATACCTGTAGAAGGTTGCGCATCTTGCTGATCCTTTATTCCAAATGGATTAGACAGTTGTGGCAGGTTCGTTTGTACTCTTAATTCTACCACAAATTTGCCGGCAATCATTACCGTAATAACCCAATTAATTCCATACTGTTAAAAATAGCGGCGAATAATCCAAGAAATATGGCACTTTAGTCGAGTAAACTCAATGAATGGTAATAAAACACACAAACCAGCCGAGGCGGAACCCACATCAAAGACCGGCCTGAATGGAAAAACGAGAAAAAATGACAAAAATAGACCAATTATTATAGAGGAATTCCAGGACCGGCTACAGAAAACAGTTTATCAAGTACGAACTTATCGAATATAGTGATAATTTCGTTAAGTTTGTCAAAGGGCCGGATCGTCAGGGAGCGTTGGAGAGGTACCATCCCTGATTTGTGATGTATTGAGCAAAAAAGTGACCGGTTGAGCCCTGCAGCGGCTGCTCACTTCGTAGCAAACCCAGGGCTAAAAATATGTCATTCAATCCCCGACCAGTCTCTACGCAAGTACAGTTCGAACCTAATCGGCACCTGTTGGGCGCAATTATCGCGGAAACAAAAGCGGATACACCCGGGGATGAACCCAGGAACGGCTGCGCCGGCGAAAGCCCAGTATAAATCAATAAGGAAAGGAGGGTAGTGTTAACGCAGCAGCTTTGATCTTTGCTTAAACAAAGTAGGGGGGATTGCAATGTATAAGGACAAGAATCCGGTACTTTCAATTTTCGAGGATGAGTTCAACGCTCGGCGAGAGAACCTGGAACTGTACAAGCACAGCCTTCTCGAAAAGTTTGATAATGAAATTCATACCGTTCCCCAGATGCTGTATAATACGCAAACGTATTATGGAGGCCGACAAGCGCAGATGTATAAGGATGATGGGGAATGGAAAATCATCACCTATAATCAACTGGTAGAGCGAACGGAAAACCTGGCAATTGCGCTCATCAAACTGGGGCTGCAGCCCGGGGACCGAACCGGCATCAAAGCCCATACCTGCGCTCAATGGACCTGGGCGGACCTGGCCACTCTTCTGGCCGGTTGTGTAACGACCTCCCTCCACGCCTCGCTGTCCCAACGCGATACCACCTTTATTGTCAACCACGCAGAAGTGCAGCTCTTGTTTGTAGATACCCTGGACCACCTGTTGGAGATCGTCAGCTACCGCAGTGACCTCCCCACCCTTAAATACCTGGTTTGTATGGAGAAGAATTTCAAAGGAAACGGCAAGGATATCTGGGGACTCGAGGAACTCATGAAGTTGGGAGAGGAAGCCCGTTCCGAGTATTTATCGGTGTTAAATGAGCGGACAGCGGCGTTAAAAGGAACCGATCCCGCCGCCCTGGTATACACCTCCGGAACAACCGGCGATCTGAAGGGCGTAATGCATACCCATAAGAATATCTGTTATGGCGGCAGCCGCTCGATGAAGCACTATTTCAACTGCGGGCATGTAATTACCTGTGATACCGTCCTCGTATGTGTTCTTCCGCTATCGCACATCGTTGAAAAATGTAACACCTATTATGTAGCCATAGCCGTGGGGGGAATGTTAGGGTTTTCAGATGTCAAGTCACTGGCCGAGGATTATCAGGTTATTCGCCCTACGGGGCAGATGTTTGTACCCCGTCTCCTTTCCCGACTGATGCTGGCTATCGAAAAAAGGTTTACTGAAACTGAACAGGGGAAAAAACTGTGGGATTGGGCCATGGATGTAGCCATAAGGGCGACTTATGCCGTGGAAAATGAAGACGGGTGCATCAATACCAATATCCCCTTCCCGAAACAGTTGGCGCATAACCCTGAGCTGCAGCAGGAGTGGATAGATGCTTACAATAAAGTATTTTGGCGTATTCATCATTTCTTCGGCGGCCGGTTGAAAGAGATGAATTGCGGAGGTTCGGCCCTGGATCCGATGCTGCATCGGAAACTCATCGGAATTGGATTCTTTGTCGGCTATGGCTACGGATTAACGGAGACCGCAGCCGGTATAACCAACGCCACGCCCAGCGCCACTCTGCCGGGTTGGACTTCGCAGCCGAACCCGGGCGTGGAATACAAACTGGCTGAAGATGGAGAACTGCTCTTGCGCGGTAACGGAATCATCACCGAGTATTACAAGAACGAGAAAGCCACCCGGGAGAGCTTTACCGAGGACGGCTTTTTCCGTACCGGGGATATCGCTGAAATATCGCCTACCGGTTACATCAGGATTGTAGATCGGAAGAAATCCCTGATTGTCCTGGATACCGGCAAAAACGTGCCGATTTCCCGCATCGAATCCCTTTGCGACAGCCAGCCTTTGATCGAGCAGATTATGGTTGTCGGTCAGGATCGCCCGTGTGTAGGCGCACTTATCGTACCCAACTACGATGCATTAATCACCATCCTGCAGCAAGCAGGAGTGCCTTATGACACCAGCAAACTCAAAACCGGTATAGTAAACGGAATGCCGGCGTTCGTAGAAGTGGGAGAAGATGTGATAAATCACGAATTGGCAATAGCCGCGGTTCAAAAGGCGGTCGACAAGGTGAACGAACAGCTTGAGCATTGGGAGCGGATACTGCGCTTCAAGCTGTTACCTCGACGTTTTACCGAAGAACAAGGCGAAGTCACCGCCTCCATGAAATTGAAAATGAAAGTCCTCGAGGCGAAGTACAAAGAAGAGATTGAATCTCTTTATCGTGACTAAAAATACGGGGATTTGTTTTTCCATAGTAGACGTTCAAGGGCGGCAATCCCTGGGGGCGGGGGTACCGCCCTTTGCTTTTTTACGGGTGTTTAACCGGGAAAAACAGACGGGCGGCTTCGGGTGAGGAGACAGCTCAGGGAAAAAACGAAATTATTTCCTAATAGTCTAGTAAAACCATTGGAGTTATGTTATTATACATTCAGACTAAAACATCCGGTGGAGGCATCCTTGAATGAGAAGTTCTGATGGATACCTTGTTGACAGGTTCCTTAAGCTTAAGGAGGAACGTTCCGCCTATGTGATAGCCCATTATTACCAGCGGCCGGAGGTCCAGGATGTGGCTGACTTCGTAGGTGATTCATACAGCATGGCCCTGGCGGCCAGGGAGACTTCCTGCCAGACCATACTGGTCGCCGGGGTTGATTTCATGGCGGAGACCGCGGTCATTCTATGTCCGGAGAAAACGGTACTGACCCCGGAACCGGAAGCTACCTGTCCGATGGCGAACGATATAACGGCGCGAGATGTCCTGGAATACAAGGAACGCTACCCGGACAGCATAGTTGTCTGCTATGTGAATACTCCGGCCGAGGTCAAGGCGGTGAGCGATGTTTGCTGTACCTCATCCAATGCCGCCAAGATCATTGAAAAATTGCCGCCCGGCGCCAGGATATTCTTCATACCTGATCGCCACTTGGGCCATAATATTGCACACCGACTGAATCGCAGCATCGACCTTTTTCACTCGTGCTGTCCGACCCATGAGGAGGTCAGGCTTAATGAACTGCTGGAGCTGAAACGGAGATATCCTGCCGCCAAGATCTTGGTACATCCGGAGTGCCGCCCGGAAGTAGTCGAAGTGGCCGATTTTGCAGGGAGTACCAAGGCCATTATTCAATATGCAGGGTCTTCGGATGCGGATTCATTTATCATTGGAACCGAATGTGGAATCCTTCATCCCCTCCAAAAGGCCAACCCCGGCAAGGAGTTCATCCTGGCGACCGAAGATTTGATATGCCCCAATATGAAGAGCATCACCCTGGAAAAGATGATTCACTCTCTGGAGCATATGGAAACCAGGGTGGAGGTGGAAGAGTCGGTTAGAGACAAGGCCAGGATAGCTTTGGAGCGGATGATTGAATACTCTTCGTAAGTTGGCATAACCCCTGATTTGGCGTATTACCAGTGAATGTCTGCAGAAATGGAGGTACGGTATGAAGTTATCTACCAAAGGACGATACGGATTGAGAGCCATGATTAACCTGGCCCTGCACAAGGATGAAGGACCGACTGCTGTCTACCTGGTTGCGGAAGAGGAAGGGATATCGGATCGGTACCTGGAGCAGATAATGACGTCTCTTAAACGAGCAGGGCTGATTAAAAGCGTACGCGGACCCCAGGGGGGATATGTCCTGACCAGAGATCCGGGCGAGATCACGGTTGGTCAGATAATCCGTGCCCTGGAGGGGCCGATCGCTCCGGTCGACTGCGTCAGTGAAGAGTATCCGGAGGAATGTGACCGGGCCGACCATTGTGTTACCCGGCTGCTCTGGGCCAAGGTCCGGGATTCCATCGCCGGAGTTCTGGACTCTTACAGCCTGCAGGACCTGGTCGAAGAGGCGAAACAGACGGATTCCAACTGCTCTCAATCCGCAGAATAGGATTGGAAAGGGGACTGTCATGTGAAACGAGTTTACATGGATCATAGCGCGACTACTCCCGTTGATTCCCGAGCCTTCCGGGCCATGGAACCGTACCTGACCGAGGAGTACGGCAACCCCTCCAGTATACACCGAATGGGTCAGGCCGCCCGCAATGGGGTGGAAACCGCCCGGGAGCAGGTGGCCCGCTTAATCAATGCCTCACCCGAGGAGATCATATTCACCAGCGGGGGGACCGAATCTGACAATCTGGCGATACTGGGTCTGATGGAAACGATGCCGTCCCGGGGACAGCATATAATCACCTCGGCGGTTGAGCACCATGCGGTCCTGGACGTTTTCACCTACCTGGAACGGAAAGGTTACGAGGTGACGATTCTTCCCGTAAACAAGTACGGGACGGTGGAACCGGAAACCCTGGAGCGTGCGATGAAACCGAATACAGTGCTGGTTTCGATCATGCACGCCAACAATGAGATCGGCACCATTCAGCCCATAAAAGAGCTGGCGGCTATTGCCCACAAGGGAGGAGCCGTCTTTCATACCGACGCGGTTCAGACGGTGGGACGCATCCCGGTTGATGTAAAGGACCTGGGAGTGGATATGTTGTCCTGTTCTTCCCACAAGCTCTACGGGCCGAAAGGGGTGGGATGCCTGTATATAAAGAAGGGAACCCGCCTGGCCCGGCGCCTGTATGGAGGCTCCCAGGAGCGCAAACTGAGGTCGGGGACGGAGAATGTACCGGGCATTGTCGGTTTTGGCGCGGCGGCGGAAATCGCTGCTGAAGTAATGAGCGAATCAATGGAACGCCTGAATGAGTTGGGCCGTAACCTATCCGACAGTCTGCAGAGGCTGATTCCGGATACCATCCTGACCGGGGACCCTGTTAACCGTATACCCGGTCATGTCAGCCTTTGTTTCAAATATGTTGAGGGCGAGTCCATCCTGTTGATGCTGGACCAAATGGGAATCATGGCCTCCAGCGGCTCGGCCTGCACTTCGGGCTCTCTGGACCCTTCTCACGTGCTTTTGGCTATCGGCCTTCCTCAAGAGATCGCCCACGGGTCCGTACGGCTGAGCCTGGGCCGATGCAATACGCAGGAAGACGTGGACTACGTGGTGCAAATCCTGCCGGGTATTATTGAGCGGCTGCGGGCGATGTCTCCTATGACCGGGGAAGGGGGAATGTAAATGGCTTTGTATTCAGAGAAGGTAATGGATCATTTTCTTAACCCGCGAAATGTGGGTACAATCGAAAACCCGAGCGGAGTAGGCAAAGTCGGGAACCCGGTTTGCGGCGATGTGATGCAGATCGAAATAAAGGTGGAAAACGACCGGATCGAGGACATCAAATTTAAAACCTTCGGCTGTGCCGCGGCTATCGCCACCAGCAGCATGGTCACCGAGATGGTAAAGGGCAAGACCCTGGAAGAAGCCAGCAGCATCACCAATAAAGCCGTGGCTGAGGCCCTGGGCGGACTGCCTCCGGTCAAGATGCACTGTTCCAACCTGGCTGCCGAAGCGCTGCAGGAAGCGATCAACCATTACCGTGAGAATGCCAAACAACAATAGCACAATGGGCTTCGGCTTGGCCGTGAAAAGACCGCAGGCAGAGGACCTTAAAGCGCTGATCCCGCTTACACAACATAACAGGGGAGGTTCATCTTCGGAATAACGGAAGTGACCTCCCCTGCATCTATTTTCTCCTCAGTTACATACCCTGGAACAACTGCGTTGACAGGTACCTCTCACCGGTATCGGGAAGCAGAGCCACGATGGTTTTGCCGCTGTTTTCAGGCCGTTTGGCGATCTGGGTGGCGGCAAAGGCTGCGGCTCCGGAGGAGATACCGACCAGGAGCCCCTCGGTTTGAGCGAGCTTGCGCGCAGCGTCGAAGGCTTCATCCGTTTTTACCCTAATGATCTCATCAATGATATCGGTGTTGAGAACCTTGGGAACAAACCCGGCTCCAATTCCCTGTATTCCGTGAGGCCCCGGGCTGCCCCCGGAAAGCACCGGCGAATCGTGGGGCTCGACCGCGACCACTTTAAACCCCGGCCTGCGGGACTTAATAACTTCGCCCACCCCGGTCAGAGTACCGCCGGTTCCGACCCCGGCCACGAAAATGTCGACTTCGCCCTCAGTGTCACGCCATATCTCCTCGGCGGTGGTCCGGCGGTGGATCGCCGGGTTGGAGGGGTTTTCAAACTGCTGCGGTATGAAGGAATGCGGAATCTCGGCCGCCAGTTCCTGAGCCTTCCTGATGGCGCCCGCCATTCCCTCCGCTCCGGGGGTCAGTACCAGCTCCGCTCCCAGGGCTTTCAAGAGGTTGCGACGCTCCAGGCTCATAGTTTCCGGCATGGTAAGAATAAGCCGGTAGCCTTTGGCCGAAGCCACAAAAGCGAGGGCAATTCCGGTATTGCCGCTGGTAGGCTCAATAATGACCGAATCCGGGTGCAATAACCCCTTGTCCTCCGCATCCTTGATCATGGCATACCCGATGCGGTCCTTGACGCTGCCGGCGGGATTGAAATACTCCAGCTTCAAGAGCAGCCGGGCGGTGAGGTTCTGCGACCGGCTGTAGTTTACGGGTTCAAGGAGCGGTGTATTGCCTATCAAATCAGTTAAACTCCGTGCAATTCTGGGCATGGTTTTACCTCCGTTCCCAACAAGAATAACGTCGATATCAGCCCGAAGTTCGTGAAGAACAGCGGCTCCAACTCTTCCTATAACGCCTTGCTCAAGGCCTGGTCCAGGTCCCACAGGATATCTTCGATATCCTCAATCCCAATGGAAAGGCGCACCTGTTCCGGAGTGGTTCCGGTAGCGAGCAGGTCCTCACCCGTCAGTTGTGAATGGGTTGTGCTCGCGGGATGGATTGCCAGCGATTTGGCATCCCCCACGTTGGCCAAAAGCGAGAAGAGCTTCAGGCTGTTGATAAACCTCTTTCCGGCCTCGGCTCCTCCTTTTACGCCAAAGGTGAAGACCGAACCCGGTCCCCTGGGGGTGTATTTCTGCGCCAGGTTGTAATACTTGTTGCTCTTTAAACCGGGATAGTTGACCCATTCCACTCGCGGGTGCCCTTCCAGGAACTCGGCAACTGCTTGAGCATTGGCTGCGTGGCGTTCCATCCGCAGGGATAGCGTCTCCAACCCCTGCAGCAGGAGAAACGCATTGAACGGGGACAGGGCAGCGCCGGTATCGCGCAGCAGTTGGGTTCTAACCTTGGTTACAAAGGCGGCTGCCCCGACATCTTTAGCATAGCAGATTCCATGGTAACTGGGATCAGGCTCGGTCAATCCGGGAAACCGGGAGCTTTCCAGCCAATTGAATTTTCCGGAATCCACGATGAGCCCGCCCAGTGAAGTCCCATGCCCCCCGATGAACTTGGTGGCGGAATGGACTACAATATCGGCCCCGTGCTCAAACGGGCGCAGGAGGTAGGGGGTTCCCAGGGTATTGTCCACTATTAAGGGGATTTTATGCTCATGGGCAATAGCGGCTACCGCCTCGATATCCAGGATGTTTGATGCCGGATTGCCGATGGTCTCCGCATAGAGGGCCTTGGTCTTTTCAGTTATTGCTTTTCTGAAGTTTTCCGGCTCATCAGGATTGACAAAGACCGTTTTGACGCCCAAACGGGGCAAGGTATAGGCCAAAAGGTTATAAGTACCGCCGTAAAGAGTGCTGGCCGCGACGATCTCATCTCCGGCTTCGGCAATGTTCAGGATGGAATAGGTAATGGCTGCCGATCCGGAGGCTACCGCGAGCGCGGCCACCCCGCCCTCCAGGGCGGCAATGCGCCGTTCCAAAACATCAGTCGTGGGATTCATGATGCGAGTGTAGATGTTGCCGGGTTCAGCGAGTGAGAACAGTGCGGCCGCGTGATCCGTGTCCCTGAAGACGTAGGAAGTTGTCTGGTAAATAGGGACGGCTCGTGAACCCGTTGTCGGGTCGGGCACCTGCCCCGCATGGACCTGCAGGGTGTCGAACTTGAACTGTCTGCTGCTCATAAGAATTACCCCCTTAACATGTGGTCGGTGAAGCTTTATACAAATGAAAGGATTAGGTCGATCATCGCCTTTGGCCAGATTCTCCGCCGTAGCGGCAGCACAAACAAGCGGCTGTGGCACCATAGGGAGGCGGCCTTGTTTATGTGTGTCCGTACGCAGCCTGGCCGAGTACGAAGCGCTGTGGGACCGTCGAGAGGCCGCCTGGTGACGAAACCTGCCTTCTGCGCCGAGTCAGGAATAATATCCTAGTAATCCGATATACTTTATTGATTAAAGCATTTCGCTCCGGCCTTGTCAACGATTAAAACGATTAAGCGTTCACTGCCGTGGTTGCCCTTGAAAAACTGTCCGGCCATAACCTATAATACCAATAAAAACTATAGAAACAGTGTAGTATATCCCTTAACCGGGTTTAAGAAAGGATGATGACCATGCCCATTATTATTCCCGATGATCTGCCTGCCAGCAGCATCCTGCAGAACGAGAATGTTTTCGTAATGCACGAGCGGCGGGCGCTGCGCCAGGATATAAGGCCGTTAAGAATTGCCATACTCAACATCATGCCACAGAAGGAGATTACTGAAACCCAGTTGCTGCGCCTGCTGGCCAACACACCCCTGCAGGTCGAAATCGTCCTTTTGTATCCGGAAACGCACCAGAGCAAAAATACGTCGCAAGCCCACCTGAATAACTTTTACCAGACCTTCTCCGAGGTTTGTTATCAAAAATTTGATGGAATGATCATCACCGGGGCTCCGGTCGAACTCCTTGATTTTGAGGAGTGGAATTACTGGGAGGAACTGAAGGACATAATGAAATGGACTCGAACCCACGTTTTTTCAACCTTCCACATCTGTGTGGGAGCCCAGGCCGGTTTGTACTATCACTATGGCATACCCAAGCATCCTTTGCCGCAGAAGATGTTTGGCGTATTTGAACACAGGGTTTGCGTAAGAAACAAGCCTTTGCTGCGCGGGTTCGATGATGTCTTTTATGCTCCGCATTCCCGACACACCGAGGTCTTGAAAAGGGACATAGAAAAGGTTCCCGAGCTGGAGATTCTGGCTGAATCCGAAGCAGCCGGGATTTACATCGTCAGCAGTTTGGACGGGCGGCAGGTCTTTGTGACCGGCCACTCGGAGTATGACCCTCTTACCTTGAAATACGAATATGAGCGCGATCTTGCCAAGGGGCTGCCCATACAAATACCTGTCAATTACTTTCCCGGGGACGACCCCTCAAATCCCCCCAGGGTTTTGTGGCGCAGCCATGGTTTCCTGCTGTTCTCAAACTGGCTGAACTACCATGTGTACCAGGAAACCCCCTACGACTTAAATGAAATAAAGTGAGCGACGGAAAGATCTTTTCATAAGTGTTTGGGCCGAGCTTGTCTTTGATCCGGCAGCCACCGAAATCGGTCGGAAAGATCTGTTCATAGGTATTTTCCCTGGTCAAGCGGGCGGCCGGGATTCCGGCACTCGCAGGCAGTTCGACGTTGCCGCCGGTTTGCTCTACAATGTTATTACCGGATGTTTTCCGTCATAGCCGGCCTTCACACCTTTAGACAAAGGTCTTTTATCTTTGACATTAAACAGGATAAACTGTAAATGCTGTTGGCAAGGCCGGCGAGGGCCTTATCAAGATGAATTTGCGGCGGAAGTTTGCCGGCTGTTCATATCCGGCGGGAGGTAGGTGCCTCCGGTTGATCAAAGGTAATGGGAAGGTGTTTACAGAGTGCCCAAGGTATTGGTGGCGATGAGCGGGGGGGTTGACAGCTCGGTAACCGCCTGGCTGCTCAAAAACCAGGGATATGAAGTGGTGGGGGTGACCATGCAAATCTGGCCCCGGGAGGAGGACGATTCCAAAGCCTGCTGCAGCTTGAGTGCAGTGAATGATGCCCGCAGGGTGGCGGCCCATCTGCAGATACCTCATTATGTTATGAACTTCAGGGACGAGTTCCAGGCGGAGGTTATTGACCTGTTCGTCCGGGAGTACCTGGCCGGCAGGACCCCCAACCCCTGTATCGAGTGCAACCGCAGGCTGAAGTTTGGCTCCCTCCTTGACAAGGCCCTGGCCATGGGTTTTGATTACATCGCTACCGGTCACTATGCCCGCATCCAGCGTCGGAATGGGGAGTATATGTTGTTAACGGGCGTCGATCCAAAGAAGGACCAGAGCTATTTCCTGTATGCCATGAATCAGCACCAACTGGCTCATACCCTCCTGCCTTTGGGGGAATACCGCAAAACAGAGGTGCGAGCCATGGCGAAAGAAGCCGGTTTGCCGGTAGCCCATAAGAGCGAAAGCCAGGAAATATGTTTTGTCTCCTCCGGCAGTTACGGTGATTTTGTGGAGGAATATACCGGAAAAGTACCCCGTCCCGGACAGTTCCGGCTCACAAACGGCGAGTATCTGGGTCCCCACCGCGGCATACACAGGTATACCATCGGCCAGCGGAAGGGGTTGGGAATTGCTTTAGGAAAGCCGGTTTTCGTTACCAGAATTGATGCTGAGACTCGTGAGGTATGGCTGGGGGAAAACCACGAGCTTTTCAAGCCCGGGCTGATAGCCGAGCAGGTCAATTATATTTCGGGAGTGCCGTTTTCCGGCCCCACGCAGGTGACCGCCAAAATCAGATCGGCCGCTCCCCGGGTTAAAGCTACTGCGACTCCCCTGGAAAACCGGCGCCTGCAGGTGGTATTTGAAGAGCCCCAGAGGGCCATAACCCCCGGACAGGCGGTTGTTCTTTATGATGGCGACCGGGTCCTGGCGGGGGGAACGATAGCGGACATAATCGAAAAGGTCGGGTAACCGTACCCTTGGTAAACCAATTCCCTTGATGGCGTTTGATGCAAAGGAATCTTGTCCTTGGTTGGGGCAGGTCTTAACCGCATTCCTTTGGCGGTTTTCCGGCCCGCCCCTTCGCAAAATCCGCACCGCACCGGCCTGCGTTCGATGCTTTCTTTATTGCTATCCGATGCTCGGAATCCAACATTCCGCCGCTCTTCGCTTTGCTCCCTCCCAATTTACACACACGCGTGTTACGCAAAGAACAGGATATTTCAGATAGAAAAATTAATACATGTAATTAAATGCAAATAAAGGAAATAAGGTTAAACTGGCGAACTTGGTAATCACGACCGAGGTTGTAAGCACTTTTCAACGGTTGAACAGGCGGAAACAAACTCAAGTAAAAGGCGTTGGTTTGCCGACAGGCCATCAGCTTTCTTTAATGAAAACCGGTCGTTAGACCAAGGCATTGCTGCGCTCAGATTGAAGGAGGGGAGAGTAATGGAGAGCAATAAGGTAAAAGAGGGACCAACCAAGGCCGGCTCCAGGTCCCTGATGAAGGCCGCCGGATTTACCGACCTGGAGATCAAACAGCCGTTTATCGGGGTGGCCAATGCGGTCGCCAACTTTTATCCGGGGCATTCACACCTGCAGCAGGTGGAGGATGCGGTGGTGGCCGGCATTAGAATGGCGGGAGGGACTCCCCTGGTATTTTCCACCATCGGGGTCTGTGACGGGATTGCCATGGGTCAGGAGGGTATGAAGTACTCGCTTCCGAGTCGGGAGATCATCGCCGATTCGGTAGAAATCATGGCGCGCAGCCACTGCTTCGACGCCCTCGTTCTCATCGCCGCCTGCGACAAGATCGTGCCGGGCATGCTTATGGCCGCAGCCAGGCTGAATATCCCCAGCATCATGGTTACCGGCGGGCCCATGATGGCGGGGTATTACAAAGGTCAGGATATAAGTGTAATAGATTTGGGCGAGGCCATCATGAAGGCTGTAACAGGCGTGATTCCCATGGAAGAGCTCAATGAGATGGAGGATGCGGCCTGCCCCGGCTGCGGTTCATGTGCCGGGATGTTTACCGCCAATTCTATGGCCTGTGTGGCGGAAGCCCTGGGGATGACCCTGCCCGGGAATGCGAGCATACCGGCGGTCAACGCAGCCAGACTGCGTATGGCCAAGGAAACAGGGCGCAGAATAGTCGAGATGTTCAGAGAGGACCTGCGACCGTCTGCGATCTTAACCGAGAAGGCATTTCGGAATGCGATTGTAATGGATATGCTGATTGGATGTTCTACCAATACCGTGCTTCATCTCCCCGCAATCGCCGCTGAAACCGGTATAAAGCTGGACTTAAAGACTATCGACTCCATAAGCCGTTCAACCCCCAACATCTGCCGCCTGTCACCGGCGGGACGGCACCATATGCAGGATCTGCATAGGGCCGGCGGAATCCCGGCTCTGCTTAAGCAGGCCCTGGATGGCGGCCTGATCGATGGTGAGGTGATGACCGTAACCGGGAAGACCTTATCGGAGAACCTGGTTTCGGCAAAGGTACTGGACAGCAGTGTCATTCGCCCGTTGGAGCAGCCTTACAGTGAGGATGGGGGATTGGCTATCCTGTGGGGGAACCTGGCTCCGGAGGGAGCCGTCGTCAAGGCGTCCGCAGTGGTTCCGGAAATGATGGTACATGAAGGACCGGCCCGCGTTTTCAATTCGGAAAACGAAGCCGCTCTGGCGGTATTCTCAGGCGAGATTAAAAAAGGGGACGTGGTGGTGATCCGCTATGAGGGTCCGGCCGGAGGTCCGGGTATGCAGGAAATGCTGGCTGTTACTGCCGGGTTGGCAGGACTGAGTCTGGACCGGGACGTGGCTCTGGTTACTGACGGGCGTTTCAGCGGGGCGACTCGTGGGGCTTCAATAGGGCATATATCCCCGGAAGCCGCTGCCGGCGGACCCCTGGCCCTGGTGGAGGAGGGGGATCTGATAAGGATTGATATCCCGAATAGGTCGCTGGAGGTCCTGGTTGATGATGCGGTTCTGGAAGAGAGAAGGTCGAGATGGGTAAAACCGGCCCCCAAAATCAGTTTCGGGTACCTGGGCAGGTATGCGGCTCAGGTTAGTTCAGCATCCGAAGGGGCTATAGTACGCAGATAAGAGTATAGGGGAACTCCCAAGCGGGTGCCCAAGAACTCCCGGGTATCCTTCTATACTACGCAGATAAGAGTATACGCGAACCTCACCCCGGGTTTTAACAACAAGCCTTATTATGGAAAAACCGGTTGTTAACCGGTTTTTCTATTGCCGAAGCCGCCAAATATGCGGAGCCGGCTGGCAAATGGTTTCTGCAGTTAAGGAGAACAGTCCGAAGAGATTGTTCGAATATTGATCACTATTAATGTTAAAATACAGGAGTGGTTTACTTTTTGGTTTCGACTTGATTCGTTTGGTAGGCAGTTCTTTAGGGTTTATACACGAAAGAAAGCAGGAGTCATAGTTACAGGAGTTAACAGATGAGCGTTTTCAAAGCCAACATTTTACTGCTGATTACCGCAGCTATTTGGGGACTCGCTTTTGTAGCCCAAAGGGTGGGCATGGATTATGTCGGCCCCTTTACCTTCAACGGAGTGAGGTTTTTTCTCGGCAGCATGTCCCTGATTCCGCTCATATTTTATTTTCGCCGGGATGCCGAGAGCTCGCGCCGGGAGTTTAAGAGTGCGGTGGTGCCGGGAATTATTGCCGGTTCGGTGCTGTTTGCCGGGGTATCCCTGCAGCAGGTAGGTCTCGTCTATACTACGGCCGGCAAGGCGGCGTTTATTACCGGTCTGTATGTGGTCCTGGTGCCGTTGATCAGTATACTGCTGGGAAGAAAA
The DNA here is from genome assembly GCA_029781825.1 of Bacillota bacterium. Taxonomy (GTDB): domain Bacteria; phylum Bacillota; class Syntrophomonadia; order Syntrophomonadales; family DTU052; genus DTU052. The sequence continues at coordinate 44,954 of JAKOVY010000112.1, forward strand.
ATCGGCGGAAGCAGTCTCCTGGGGAGCGTTCTGGCCGCAATCGGGCTCTACCTCCTGTGCGTGAAGGAAGCCATGACCATCAATTTCGGGGATATGCTGCAGTTCATGGGGGCGTTTTTCTGGGCTATTCACATCCTGGTAATCGGTTATTTCTCCCGCCGGGTAGATGCATTGAAGCTCTCATGCCTCCAGTTTTTCGTTTGCTCTGTGCTCAGTATGGCGGTGGCGTTGGTCGTCGAAACCATAGTATGGGCTGATATACTCGCCGCCTATATCGTTATATTATATGGCGGGGTATGCTCGACCGGGATTGCCTACACCCTGCAGGTTGTGGCGCAGAAGTGGGCTCCGCCCGCCAACGCAGCCATCATTTTAAGCATGGAAACGGTGTTTGCCGCTATCGGTGGTTTCCTTATATTGAACGAAAGGATGACCGGAACGGAGGTGCTCGGATGCGCGCTGATGCTGTCGGGTATGCTGACCGCTCAGATCGGAAGCCTGCGCAGGGAAAAAGCCGAGAAGGCCCGGCCGGAGTGCCAAAGTTCAGCAGATGTCACTTTCTAATGTGTTCGGAAGGTACGAGATTTCGAAAGGCATACTAAAAACGGATGAACAGGTGGGCTTGCGCAGCGGCCCCTTAGGATGAGTCGATTTCGAAAGCTATGCTAAAAAAGAATGACAGCACCGGCACGATGGCTCGGCTGGTACTGGGCGGCTGCAGAACCGGCTTGCCGGTATCCGTACCTGACCCTTGAAACCGGGAGATGAGCGCCGAGATACGTTTGGGACATCATGTTCCTTTTGGTATCTGCCGGTAGTTCCGGTTTTTCAGAAGACCGGAGCGCCTCTTTTTCCTATAACGGAAGCAAAGCAGGTGCAGCTTTAAATAAAGATCAGCTATAATCTTTAGAGACCCAGGCCCTCATGCCGAGCGGCCCGGGGATTCAGAGAATAACGATCAGCTTAATCTTTGGAAACCGGCCGGGGAAGGCCGAAGAGAGAGAGGGATTGCCGTGAAAAGAGTAATGATATTTATCCTTGCCGTCGTTATCGGCCTGGGTTTGGCCGGCTGTGACCGTGAGGGACCCCCGTCGGGTGTGAACGAGGAGGCGAAGAAAACCATCACTATAGGGGTAATGCCGGATGTGGAGTCGATCCCGCTCATCATAGCCTACAGGAACGGCTATTTTGAAGACGAGGGAGTCAAGGTTAAAATAGAGCATTTCAAGAGCGCTCAGGACAGAGACAGTGCCCTGCAGGGCGGTCGGCTCGATGGAGTCATCACTGATGTCGTGGCCGTTGTTTTTTCCAACGAAGGGGGTACTGATTTAAAGATAATATCCAAGAATGATGGAGATATTGAACTCATGGCCGGCAAAGGATCCGGAATAGAGACGTTGGCCGACATCAAGGGGAAAAGCATCGGCCTTTCCTCCAATACCATCATGGAGTATACTGCCGACCGGATGCTGGAATCGGCCGGAATTTCGCCCGATGAGGTGAAGAAGGTAATCATTCCGCCGCTGTCTACCCGTTTGGAGATGCTCCAGGGTGGCAGGATTGATGCCGCGATTCTTCCGCAGCCCCTGGCAGGTTTGGGGGTGAAGAACGGCGCTCGGGTCCTGGCCAGCACCAGTGAGGTTATCGGTAAAGCCGGGGCTATTGCATTTACCTCCGAGAGCCTGAGGCAAAACCGGGAGGAGATCAAGGCGGTCTTCCGAGCCTACAACCGGGCGGTGGAGTACCTGAGAACGGAACCGGCATCCAGCTACACTGATTATATAGTCGAAGTTCAGAATTTCCCCGCCGGCTTGGAGGCATCCCTCCAGCTTCCCGACTATGACAAAGCAAGTCCGCCCGATCCGCAGGTGGTAGAGGATGTTGTTAAGTGGATGAGAGACAAGAACTTGATCCAGAAGGATTATGAATACTCGAGCCTGGTGGATCAGGAGATCCTGAGGGAGATACAGTGATCACCATCAGGGATCTGTCGGTAAGATATAAAAACCGCTGCGGGGAGATTCTGGCACTGAATAAAGTCAACATTACTATGGATTCCAGGGAGATCTATACTGTCATCGGGCCTTCCGGCTGTGGCAAGTCAACCCTGCTCTATGTCCTGTCGGGCATACTGACCGATTTTGAGGGCAGTGTTTTAATTGACGGCAAAGGGATTAATCCCAGGAACCAGCGCATTGGTCTGGTCCTGCAAAACTATGGGCTGCTGCCGTGGAAGACGGTTTACCAGAATGTCATGCTGGGTCTGAAGATCAAACATGGACAGACGGTTCTGGACGATTACGGAGCTTATTTGGTGAAGCAGCTCGGAATAGATGACCTGCTGCACAGGTACCCCAAAGAGCTGAGCGGCGGCCAGCAGCAGCGGGTGGCTCTGGCCCGGGCCTTCATGCTGAAGCCTGATCTGCTTTTGATGGACGAGCCTTTTTCGGCTTTGGATGCCATCACCCGGGAAGAGGTTCAGGAGCTTTTCCTGAAAGCCTGGCACCAGAATCCGGTTAATACAGTATTTGTTACTCACAGCGTCGATGAAGCCCTGTACCTGGGCCGCAAAATAGCGGTGTTTTCGCCTTCTCCCGGCAGGATACTCGAAGTTGTTGACAACCCGTGCTTCAACCAGGATAAGCTGCGGGCAAGGAATGATTATGTGGAGATGTCGATCTATTTACGCAAACTGCTGAGCAGAGGATGATTCCCATGCAGTCAAAAGAAAGTTGGCGGGGGGCTTTGTACAGCCTGGCGGTTGTGCTGGTTGTCTGGTGGCTGGTTGCCTGGATCATAAGACTGCCGATTGTTCCCTCCCCGGTGGATGTATTTGTCAATATCGGCCAGGATTTTTCCACAAAGATGGGGACCCATGTGCTGTACAGCCTGGGGCGAATCTGTGGAGGGATCGTGCTGTCCATAATTATCGGGGTTCCCCTGGGTTATTTGATGGGAACCTATGAACGGGTCAACCGTCTTTTATCCCCCCTGGTGTATTTCACCTACCCGGTTCCCAAGCTGGCTCTGCTTCCTGTGGTCATGCTGCTGTTCGGGCTGGGGGAGACTTCCAAGCTGATAATGATTGTGCTCATAGTTGTGTTCCAGATCATCGTCTCCTCTCGGGATGCGGTAATGAACATACCCCAGGAGATATATCGTTCCCTCCAATCAATGGGCGCCAACCGGATACAGATGCTGACCGAGATTATCCTGCCGGCAACGCTCTCCGAGGTTTTGACCGCAACCCGACTGGCTTTGGGGACTGCGGTGTCGATTTTATTCTTTACCGAAACCTTCGGCACCGAGTTTGGCATGGGATACTTTATAATGGACGCCTGGCTGCGGGTGGATTACCTGGATATGTATGGCGGGATCGTGGTTTTGAGCTTAATGGGTTTCTTTTTATTCATCTTAATTGACCTGATCGACCGGCGCCTCAGCTCCTGGCGTTGAACAATTTCCTTCTTTCCTGCCGTATATTTATTCCGCTAAAGGAGCCGCCCCGGAGTTGCTGAAGGCCATGTGTTCCGGCTTGATGTTTTCCGAGCCGGGGTCGGCATTCAGTGAAATCACACTGACAACTCATCCTTCTTTATGAAGCTTAAGTGCTTTATGGAGAAGGATATTTTTCGGGAAATCAGTAACTGTATTTCTAAATTTCCAATTTAATTTATCTTTTTATGTACGACTCATGATTAGATGGGACAAACATTGTGGCATTTATGATAATATTAGACAGAGGCATTCCCTGTTCATCAGTCTGGAGGTGTGAGGCTGATGGCCAGGATGCAAGCGGACGAACTTTATTATTAAAATTAAAAAATGGTGGAGGGGATAATGGTAATGAGAAGGATGTTGACTCTGGCTCTGTGTGTAGTCCTGGCTCTGGGATTGCTGGCAGCGGCCGCAGGCTGCGGTGGGGAGGAACCGGAGAAGAAGCAGTTCAAGGTCGGCCTTGAATGTGGATATGCTCCGTTCAACTGGACACAGGCTGACGACAGCAACGGTGCAGTTCCGATTTCCGGAACCAACCAGTACGCAGGCGGCTATGATGTTGAGATTGCGAAACGCATCGCTGAGGGTCTGGGGAGAGAACTGGTTATTGTGAAGACCTCCTGGAAGGGTCTGCCGGCAGCAGTGCAGGCGGGTACTATTGACGCCATCATCGCCGGTATGTCACCCACCGCCGAGCGGAAAAAGACCCTCGATTTTTCGGATCCATACTACAGATCGGAACTGGTAATGGTGGTCAAGAAGGGTTCCCCCTATGAAAATGCCACCAGTATTCAAGATTTTGCGGGAGCCAAGATTACTGCTCAGCAGAATACTTTCCACTACACGGTAATTGACCAGATTAAGGGTGTGCAAAAACAGACGGCAATGGATGACTTTCCCGCTATGCGCGTGGCCCTGGAATCTGGTATTATTGACGGGTACGTATCGGAAAGACCGGAAGGAATTTCGGCTTCGGCTGCCAACCCCAATTTCGTGATGGTTGAGTTCGAGGAAGGCAAGGGATTCCAGGCCTCGGATGAGGACGTGGCGGTAGCGGTTGGTCTTAAGAAGGGCAACCCCGATCTGGAGAAGATAAACCAGATCCTGGCTACCATTTCCGAGGAAGAAAGAATAAGGCTGATGGATGAAGCAATAAAGAATCAGCCTTCCGCGCAATAACAAGCATATGGCTTTAGAGGTGTAATAACTTGTGACTGCGGATAATTCGTTTTTAGAATGGGTTTACTTTATATGGCAAAACAACTGGCCCCTATTCCTTGTAGGGGCCAGGAATACTATTATAATCGCATTGTCCGGTACAATTATCGGATTTTTTATTGGGGTCCTGATCGGAATTATCAGGACTATTCCCATTGATCACAAGACTCATCCGGTGCTGAGAGCGGTCTATAACGTCGTCAACTTTATTCTGCTCAGCTATATTGAGGTATTTCGCGGCACTCCCATGATGGTACAGGCCATGGTTATCTTTTATGGAGCCGCCATGGTATACGGTATACATCTGGATCCGATTCCCGCCGGGATATTTATTGTCTCCATAAATACCGGAGCCTATATGGCGGAAATAGTACGCGGCGGTATACTCGCCGTGGACAAAGGCCAGTTTGAAGCAGCCCACTCCATTGGCATGACTCACACCCAGACTATGACATATATTGTGCTTCCCCAAGCCTTACGGAGTATTCTGCCCGCGACCAGCAATGAGTTTGTCATAAATATCAAGGATACCTCGGTGCTGAGTGTTATCTCCGTTACGGAACTGTTTTTCAATTCCAATTCCGTGGCGGGTATCAATTATCGGTACTTTGAAGTGTTTCTTATCACCTGTATCATCTATTTCATTATGACGTTTACGGTTACCAGGCTGCTCCGTTATCTCGAAATCAAACTGGAAGGTCCGTCCGTTTATATAATCCACGGTTCACAGACGGTACCGGAGGCACAAATAAGGATTGTGGGCAAGGAGTAGGCAGGCTATGGACAAGATTATCGAAGTCAGGCATTTGCGAAAAGTCTTTGGCAACAACGAGGTATTAAAGGATATAAACTTCTCCGTCAGCAAGGGGGAGGTGGTTTGCATCATCGGCGCCAGCGGTTCCGGAAAGTCGACTCTGCTCCGCTGCCTGAACCTGCTCGAATACCCTACCAGCGGGGAGATACTTTATCACGGCGTTAATATCCTTGAACAGAAGATGTCCAACGCGGTTTACCGGACCAAGTTGGGCATGGTCTTTCAACAGTTCAACCTCTTCAATAACCTTACGGTTTTGGATAACTGCATGGTGGGGCAGTTGAAGGTGCTGAAGAAGGATAAGGCGTCGGCCAGGGAAACCGCCATGAAATACCTGGAACTCGTGGGCATGTCCCAGTACATTAACGCCAAACCCGACCAGATCTCGGGGGGACAGAAACAGCGGGTGGCCATTGCCCGCGCCCTGTCGATGGAGCCGGAAGCGCTTTTGTTTGATGAACCGACTAGCGCCCTGGACCCGGAACTGGTGGGCGAGGTGCTGAAGGTTATGAAAGACCTGGCCCGCAGCGGGATGACCATGCTGGTGGTTACTCATGAGATGGGTTTCGCCCGCGAGGTGGCCAACCGTGTGGTATTTATGGACGCCGGAGTAATCGTGGAGGAAGACGTTCCCGAGGTAATTTTCAACAACCCTTCCAACGAGCGGACCCGGGAATTCCTGCGGCGGATTTTGGACGAGTAGGTCCGGTCATCAAAACCAAGCAAGGAGTTGTTGCTGTTTAAGAACCGTTCGAAGAAACCCGGTTTCCTGTTGTCTGCCAACAGGATATACAGTTGTCGAGCTGCATCCGCAAACTCGCCTGCCGCAGTTGCCCCATAGGATCTGCCAACAGCATATACAGTTGTCGACCACACCGGCCTGACGCCGGTTTTTTATTTGCTCTTAACCCGGTGTAAAACGAATCAGCGAATACGAGAGTGGATTCCTGTTTGCTTTTAACCCGGCAAAACCTCGACCGACAGAAGCCGTCCCATAAGAGATACGTATGGTGCAGCAATCGACTGCAGGCGGTGGCCCGATAGGTCCGACCGGCTGACGATAACTACATTACTGTGCAGAGCATCGGCTCGCGCTTTGGTTGTCACCACCCGCTGCATTTGTTACCTGACACCCCATTAGAATGTTCTTTTCCCAAATTCCGATTGCCCCCTCCGGTTGTTGGCCGAAGAGTGAAGCAAATGTTGATGAGATGAATAAGATAACATATGAAACACCGAGGAGGTAATATATTGGATCGACAGCTGGGAAGCATGGAATTTATTCAAATGTCGCTGGGCCTTAACCTTTTCTTTTTGAGGATCATGAAGGAGCATTCGCTCGTTCTGGAGGCGGGCATTGCTCCCAAGAACACCGAATTGGTCGAGGCGGCCGGTGAGTTCAGGAAAAGATTCAACAACCTGCTTAACGAAGCCGTAAGAATGGCCGATGGCAATGTTAGTCGCACTGTACTTAAATCGGAGGAGATCGTTACCGATCAAACCCTGCGGGCAGAAGAGAAAACAGAGGAGCTCTCCGGGCTGGACATCGATACGTCCTTGACAAAGATGGAGATGATGCTCAGGCCGGGGCAGGGGGATCCCGGGTTGGAGGACGCGGTGCGGCGGCTTAATTCACAGGCCATTCAGCTGACGCGTTCCCTGGCTGACTTTAAAAGCAGGGTCCTCAATGGGGTACGTAACTGCAATATCTTCACCTATATACTGCCGACCATGATCGAACACCTGCTGGAGGAGGCTGATACCTACATTGAATACCTGGAAAAGCTCCAAAACGGCATAGATCCGTATCAGGACAGCCGCTTTATGGAGGCCAAAGCCTTCTGGGACCACATCATGGCCGAACATGCACAGTTTGTAGCGCACCTCCTGGATCCTTCTGAGGCAAAGCTTATCCAGCAAGCCAACCGTTTTGCCGAAAAGTTCTTCAAACTGGCCCGCGAGGCCGAGTGGTTAAAGTCGCGAGGGCGATTTGACCGCTATATGCGAGCGCTGATTCAGGAAGAAATCAGGGCTGTCACTGAGATTCGCAATTTCAAGAAAACGGGTGAAGAACTGATTTTGGCCTGTCAGGTTAAATCCATCATTATTCCGCTGTTGGCCGACCATATACTCCGGGAAGCCAATCATTTTCTGGCGGTCCTGACAAGTCGTTAAACCCGCGGGGTTTTTGCGGTTCCGAAAGCATGAAGGCACCGGTGACAACCGGTGTACGGACCTGAGTAAAGGGACTGCAGGTTAAAAAGATGCCGGTTGTGAACCTTATCATGCCGCCTCCTCCAAAAAACCGGCCCTCTCATGGGTTGCAGTTCGGGGGAAATACGTTTTTCGTTACCGAAACTGCCGTTTGAGCCCCTCCCGACTGCTTACTCCAGTGCGGCCGGAAAAAATTGCTATCATTAAAAGAGACAGGCAGTGAGGTTTTCTTGTTGAAAAGGGTATGCCCGCCTTTGACAGCGGTTATGACCGCCGCACTGCCCGGTCGACATCATAATCAAATGGGGGGTTGGACATGGGTGGTACTGATAAAGGATCGGCGGCGTTGCTGAGTCTCGAACTGTCACAACTGAAGTATGTGTTCTTCGGAACCGGGGATGGGCACCTGGTTAGAGCCGACTATGAAAAGGCGGTTGCAACAGGGGGAGCCATGCTTTCAGGATTGCAGCAGGGCTATGCCGACGCTATTTCCAGTTCATCCGGAGCAGTCTACTTTCAGGACTCCATGGGGTTCATGTATGACTGGGGGAAAAACGTGAGATCATCTGAGCCCATGGATTGGGATCGGATGCGCAGTGAAATGATGGCCGCACTGGCAGCCGGCGACGTGTCAAAACTGATACCGTCATATCCCTATGACCGGTTCCTTAAAGAGGACGGCTCATTGGGTATTGCCTGTTATCCCCTGCAGCACGGGAGCCTGGAGCTGGATGGGCTGACCCGTAATTACTACTATTACGTCCCTTCATCATACGACGGTAAGACTCCGGTCCCGCTTGTCCTTTCATTCCACGGGATGCACAGCAGCGGTATGGGGCAGCAAAGCCTTACCAAGATGGATATTCTGGCCGAGAAGGAAGGCTTCATTATCGTATACCCCGACGGTCAGCCCATACCGGAAGGGCTGGGAATCCTGCAGGACAGTTCCATGATCGTCGGGTATCAGGGGTTGTGGAATTTTACTGACCAGGGCATAAGCGATCTGAAATTCGTATCTATTTTAATCGATAAACTGGGCGGCACCGATACCGCCGAGGGAGAGTTTAATATTGATCGTACCCGCGTCTATGCTGTCGGCATGTCCAATGGAGGCATATTCAGCCATAAACTGGCGATTGAACTCTCACATAAGATTGCAGCCGTTGCCAGTGTTACCGGTCCGTTGGCCGGGATTATGACGGACAAGGTACCCGCTAGGCCCATCACCGTGATTCAAGCCAGCGGGGATGCGGACCCGGTCCTTGCCTGGAATGGCAACGATGCCCTGGGGACACTCTCGGTGGATGATACCGTCGCCTGGTGGACAAAGCACAACCGGACATCTGCAACCCCGGTTATAGAGGAGTACCCGCCGGCAGTGCCCGAAGACCCCACCAGGGTGACCAAGTATACATACGCCGGGGGTATCAACGACACCAAAGTGATCCTGTACAAGATCAAACAGATGGGACATACTTGGCCAATGGGTCCTCAGTATCTGCCGATTCCTCTTATTGGTAACGTCAGCTATCAGATAGATTTAAACCGGGCCATATGGGATGACATCAAGGATGTCCGGCATCCCAAATAAAAGGATATGCAGTCCGCTCCATTGATGGGTTTAATGCCGGGAAATGATAGGGTTCGGCTTCATGTAGCGGATATGGTTTGGGGGTTGCTAACGCTATCCCAGATAAAGCTCAACGCGCGTTCCACATACTCGGGATCCGATGCTTTATGACGGTTGTCCAAAAAATGAACGATCAGAACGTGAAGAAGATTCCCTGTTACCTCTACGATGAGCTCGGGGGGGCTGTCCTTAAAAAGCTTCTGCCGCTCCCCGGGCTCAATAATTTTTTCGATAAATTCGCTGAATACCAGGATTTTTTCTTCTTTTGAGAGGTAGGTTGAGGTCAAGTACAAGTTGATGAACAGGTACTGATCAGTGTGGTCCAGAGCAAAATCCAGCCAGTTTCGAAGCAGCTGCATGAATTTGCCCTTGATGGATTTGTGTTTTTCCAGCCCTTTCCGGTAGTATCTCTCGGCATTTATACTGCACAGCAGAAACAGGGTATCTATTATGTCGTCTTTGGTTGGGAAATAGTGAAACAAGGTACCGTTGGCGACCCCGGCTTCCCTGGCGATCTGCGAGGTGGTAGTTTCCCGGAGACCATTCCTGGCGAACAGCCTTAATGCAGTTTTAAGGATCTTATTTTTTTTGTTTTCCATACCCGCTCACGTGTTTGAGAACGCAAGGGTCACAACAGGAAAAGCGTTCCCCGGGCTAAATAAATCGGGAAAACCTGTCTACTTTGGATTATGAGGAAGCAGGAGCTGTTGATCCATGACCACACCGATCTGGTTTCTGCCGGCTCTCTTCGCCTTGTACAGGGCTTCATCGGAGCGCCTCACCAGCTCAATGGGGTCTTGCCCCGGATGGGGTACCATGCTGGAAACTCCCAGGCTGACGGTGACAACCGAGGCTATGGGGGAACTGATGTGCGGAATGGCGAGATCAATTACTCCCAGCCTGATGCGTTCGGCAACGGTCATGGCACCGGCAAGGTCGGTCTCCGGAAGGATGCAGGCGAATTCCTCGCCTCCCCATCTGCCGACGAGGTCGCCGGGCCTCTTCAGCGAATCACAAAACTTGTTGGCTATCTTGCGCAAACAGGCATCACCTTCCAGGTGTCCGTAGGTATCATTATAATTCTTGAAAAAGTCGATGTCGCCCATAATCATTGACAGCGGCTGGCTGGAACGGACGGCCCGCCTCCACTCCAGCGACAAAACCTCGTCAAACCGTCTCCGGTTAGGAATACCCGTAACACCGTCGATCATGCCGATTTTGGCCAAACGATCACGATAGTATTTTAGCTGCAGGTGGTTTCTGACCCTGGCTCTCAATATGGAGGGTTTAAAAGGTTTGGTGATGTAATCAATAGCTCCGAGCCTTAGACCGTACTCCTCATCGTATTCATTATTGACTCCGGTCAGATAGATAATGGGAATATCCTTGGTCTTTTCAATAGACTTGATCCGCTTGCATACCTCGAATCCGTCCATGTCCGGCATGACAATATCCAGCAGGATCAAATCCGGCGGAGGATCGGAACAGGCGATGCGAATGGCGTCTGCCCCGTTCCTGGCCAGCAATACGTTGCATTCTTCCTTCAGGACGTCAGATATTATTTGCAGATTCAGGAGGCTGTCATCAACGGCCAAGACCGTCTGCCTGGGTTCTTCCATAATTTTTCCCCTTGACAACAAACCATTTCTTACCGCAAATACTTGATATTGTTATGAATGTTTCGTCTTAACAACACGATTTCCTGCTGCCATAAAAATACATTATCTTGTTGGATGCCAAAAGGTAGGATAAAATAGGAAAGAAAGCTCGACTATTATGGATTTTCAGAGTAATTGCGACACATAGATATTTGTTTAGTTTTAATCAAGCATAACACCGGCTGACAATCAGCCAATTCTGGTAATCTTGGGGAACAGGTTAAATTTTCGGGGACTGGATATGAGACGGTGTCCCCTTGTTGAGGGGGTTTGTTTTTTGTTAAGATTTAGGAAGCTTTGTGTTTTTTGTGCATTTGTGCTTGGGTTCCTCCTTCTGTTTCCATCTTATCCCGCCAGAGCCGAATCCCCGGTTTTGTGCTTTATTGACGGACAGGAATTGATATGTGATCCAGCTCCTTTTATTGTCAACGGACGGACGATGGTTCCCCTGCGCGCAGTGGGTGAGACACTGGGGATGGATGTGCATTGGCTGCAGGATGTAAGGGTGGCATGGATTATTACCGGTAAGAAAGGATCCGACATCTCCCTGCCGCCGCTGCCGGAACGAGACTCCCCTGCCGGTCCCCTGATTTTTGTGGATGATGTTCAGGTGCCGTCCGATGTGGATCCGGTGATAGTCAATGGACGCATCATGATACCGATAAGTGCTGTTAAAAATTACCTGGGAATGAAGGTTGACTGGTATGAGGATGCCCGTCATGTCCACATAACAAGAATCCAGCCGCCGGCAGAGGTGCCGGAGGAACCGACGACAGTGGTGCCGGAGGAGCCTCCGGGTGACGAAGAGCCGTCCGAGCAGGAGTCCCCCGGGCACAAATACCTGGGGATTCCGATAATGGGACAGGCCAAAGCCGGTGCCGCCGACATGGCCCGTGTGGCTTTTGAGGCAGCAGCGTCCCGGATTTGTCCAGGAATAACCGAATCCGAATCCGCAGGGTACATCAGCCGGGCCAAGAACAGCGTGGAAAGCCAGTACCATGAGGTTACAACCCTGGAAGTGGTTAATCTGACTTCGATATTGAACAGGAGTACAGCGGAGCTTAAGCAGTTGTCACCGGCGGAGAGAGACCAGATTCTTAATTTTATAGCCTCTACCTATTACAAAATCGCCCGGCTCTATCTGGAGAAGGGGCAGCAGTACGGTATACGCGGTGATATCGCCTTTTTCCAGGCCGCCCATGAGACCGGATGGTGGAGGTTCGGCGGGCTGGTGACCCCGGAGCAGAACAACTATTGCGGCTTGGGAGCTACCGGCAAAGCCGCAACCGCGGATGAGCCGCTCAGAGGAGCCAATCCGTCCCGGGTCTGGTTTGTTGAGGGGAAGCACGGTGCATTCTTCGATACCCCGGCCACCGGGATTGAAGCTCAAATGCAGCACCTGTATGCGTATGCCACTACCCGGGATCTGCCGCCGGGAGTTGACCTGTTAAGCCCGCGTTACCGACTGGTAACCAAGGGGATCGCCCCCAACTGGGAGGACCTGGGGGGCAAGTGGGCGGTACCCGGCTATCCGCGAGGAGCACCGTACTATTATGAAACCATGCCGGATCCATTCGCCGCAGCCTTCGCTGACGGGCGGACCTACGGGCAGACAATCCTTGCTCTTTATTTCCGGACGGGATGCAGTTAACGACGCCGCACCTGTTTTTCCGGGGAACCGACCCTGAAAGAACGCGGTTATTTCCGCTGACAGAAGAATTAAGACAATATTGTTGTTTTGCCATTGAGGATCGGCTGGCGGTCCTTGTTTCTTTCTAAGGGAGTTTGTTATGGATGGGCTTCATCACAGTTGCACCGAAAGGGATTGAAGGCTGTCTATAGAAAATGTAGACTACAGGAACTCGTAAAGCACCAAGGAGAAGCATATGCTGATACCTATTACCGACCGGATAAAAATGGTTAAGGCCTCGACCAATGTAAAACTGCTGGTGGCCAATTCGCTGCTGGTGGAGGATGATCAGATCCTCCTGATTGACGCCGGTTTTGGCCACGGAAATGTCGACACCCTTAGGGATGTCCCTGTGGACTATCTGGTTAATTCGCATTTTCACGAAGACCACGTAATGTTCAACTGGCTTTTCCCCAAGGCCAAGCTCTTCGTGCCCCGAGAAGATGCAGAGGGAATCAGCTCACGCCAGACCTACATCGACTGGTACGGTTTTCAGGTCCTTGACGGGCAGGCGGTTCAGGACTGGATATTCGACGCATTTGACTGGCGGGAGTACCATACAGACAACCTGTTTACAGAGGGACACAAGTGGGAACTTGGGAATACGACCGTACAGGCTTTGCACACTCCCGGTCATACCAAGGGACACTACTCCTTCTGGTTAGAAAAGGAACGGATTCTGTTTGCAGCCGATGTGGCCCTTACTCCCACCGGTCCGTGGTATGGCAACATGACCAGCGATGTGGATGAATTCATCGCTTCCATAAAGCGGTTGAAGGCCCTAAAACCTCAGGTCGTGGTATCTTCACACCGTTCGCTGATTGACAAGAATATTGACGAACAGTTTGACCGGTACCTCGAAATAGTATTCGAGCGCGAGGAAAAGCTGTTGAAATACCTACGGAACGCACATACTCTGGAAGAGATTGCCGCCCAAAAGTATCTTTACGGCTACCAACCCGCCGAACTGGTTCAGGGCTTTTTCGAAAGGGTACACGTCTACACACATCTGCGCAGGCTGCGGAAATTGGGATGGGTGGAAGAGGTAGACGGGAAGTACCGCAGCACCAGATAAACATGAGATGGAAAACGGGAATAGGACACCGGGCAGATTTACAGATGGCAGTTGGGCACCGGACAAACATGTGATGGAAAACGGGAGCACGGGGGATGCGATTCCCGGTGCTCCCGTCTCTATCTGGGGCTAAGTACAGGATAACGTTAACGACCGTGGAATTCGGGTTTTCTCTTTTCGAAGAACGCGCGTACGGCCTCCTTCATATCCTCGGTTCCACAGCAGTATACGGATTGGGCACCCTCGAAAAGCAGACCGGCCATGCGGCTGCTTTCCACCGCCAGGTTGATGCCCTTCTTGGCCATGCGCACGGCCACCGGAGGCATACCGGCGATCTTCTTCGCCAGTCTCATGGCTTCATCCATCAGCTTGTCCGGTTCCACGACAACTTCCACCAGGCCGATGGCTTTGGCTTCGTAAGCGTCTATTTCCTCGCAGGCTATAATCAGCCGTTTGGCCTGACCGGGACCGACCAGCCTGGGCAGGCGGGTGGTTCCCCCCATATCCGGTGCCAGGCCGAAACGTACTTCGGGAATGGCAATCCGCAAATTGGAGGCCGCGACCCTGATGTCACATGCCAGGATGAATTCCGTACCCCCACCGTAGCAGATACCCTGTACGGCTGCAATTACCGGAACGGGGAAGTCTTCCCACACCGTGTAGATAGACTGCAGCCAGTTGGCCTTCTTCAGCACAAGCTCCGAGCTGCCTTCTCCCAGGAATTTAACGTCCAGACCTGCGGAGAAGTGCTCCCCGGCGGCATTGATGACCACGGCCCGGATATCACCCATGTCCTCCACCACCTGGGCGGCATCATGGATTTCCTGCCATACTTCATGATTCAAAGTGTTAAAATGTTCCGCCCGGTTCAAGGTTACGATTGCCACTTTGTCGTCCCTGTTGATGAGTAAATGCTTAAAATCCGCCATACTGGTCAGCTCCTTTGTAATTTGTTGCACTTATTCTATTTTACTGTACCATGCATACTTTTGCAGAATCAAAAATCCCCGAAGGCGGAGAATGCCGAGGCTGGAATGCGAGGTACAAGAAAAACTCCGGGGAAAACTTGAAAATCAGCCCGCAAACTGGTGAAATAAAATGGTAAGAAAATTCACATAGAGCAACCAGGGAGATAGTATGGCGATTCACGGTGTTCAGGATTACGAGGAAAAAACCCTGACCAGACTGACCGAACTGGCCAGGAAAAACAGTTTCATAAACCCTTATCTTTATAAGAAGTACGTCGTTAAGCGGGGCCTGCGCGATGTTGACGGCCGCGGTGTGCTGGTGGGCTTGACCCGGATCGGTGAAGTTCACTCTTATATAATCGATGAGAATGAGATAATTCCGGTACCGGGTCGTCTGATGTACCGCGGGATTGATATCAACGACATTGTGGAAGGGTTTATCAGCGAGGATCGCTTCGGTTTCGAAGAGACCTGTTATCTGCTGCTCTTTGGCAATTTGCCGAACCGGGAGGAACTGGAGGAGTTCAAAAAGCTGCTGGCCGCCCGGCAAAAAATGCCGGAGGATTTTGTTCGTGATGTAATCTTGAAAACTCCCAGCAGGAACATAATGATCGTGATGGCGAGAAGCGTACTGGCTCTTTACAGCTATGACGACCGCGCGGATGACACCTCACTGGAGAATACAGTAAGGCAGTGCTTGTCGTTGATTGCCTGTTTCCCTTCCCTGGCGGTTTACGGGTATCAAGCCTACCGCCATTACTACCACAACCAGAGCATGTTCCTGCACAGTCCCCGTCCAGACTTGAGCCTGGCGGAAAACATCCTTTATATGCTCAGACCGAACAGCAAATATACGCCCCTCGAAGCCAAGATGCTTGATCTGGCCTTGGTACTGCATGCGGAACACGGCGGAGGGAACAACTCTTCTTTTGTCACCCATGTGCTGACATCGACCGGGACCGACACCTACTCGACGATTGCGGCGGCTTTGGGATCGCTCAAGGGACCCCGCCATGGGGGGGCCAATATTAAAGTGGTGCAGATGTTTGAGGACCTGAAGCGGCATGTAAGGGACTGGAATGATGATGACGAGATCGAAGCCTATCTCACCAAACTGCTGAACAAGGACGCCTTTGATCGCAGCGGTCTCATATATGGGGTGGGACATGCAGTCTACTCAATCTCCGATCCCCGGTCGATCATCCTCAGAAACCAGGTGGCCCGGTTGGCGGCTGAGAAAGGGCTGGAAGATGAATTTCGGCTGTATGAGAAAGTTGAGAGATTGGCCCCGCAGGTTATCGGAAAGTTTCGCAAGATATACAAAGGTGTCAGCACCAACGTTGATTTTTATTCGGGTTTTGTCTACCGTATGCTGGACATCCCTCAGGAACTGTATACTCCCCTCTTTGCCATCGCCAGAATTGCCGGTTGGAGTGCGCACCGCATCGAAGAACTGGTGAATGCAGGAAAAATTATCAGACCGGCCTACAAAAGCGTTGCGAAGAGGAGGAATTACCTGCCCCTTGACCAGCGCCAGTGATGAACGGTCTGTATATGCCCGGGGGTACCCGGGGCGCCTGTTAACCGGGGGACCGTAACCGGTGAAGTGAGAAACGGTTTGTAAAGGGTCACACGCCTTCCGCGTCATACGCGAAGCAAACCGGCGGCCTTTGAGACCAAGCCGCCGGTTTAATGGTGCAGACGGATGCGGGTTTTACGCTCTTATTACCGGTGACGTCCGGCTTAGCCACCCGGTAGGGTACTGGTCTTCCAGGTCGGGAAGGTCCACTTCCACCAGCTCGGATATCGGGACCACCGCTTCCTGGTTGCTGTTAAGGTAACGGATGCGTGCTGAACTGCCGCTTACTGATTCAACCCTTATCGCCGCGGTATTGTGAACCAGTGCGGGAGGGTCTGATGATTCCATTATTTCAGTTAATCTCTCGAGATCCATCCTCCGTACTCCTTTCGTTTTCTCATAATATGTCTCAGGACGGCGCCAATTATTACGCGATGCAGCGGCCAATTTATTCTGAGAAAACTTTTTCAAGGCGGCACTTTACACGGGTTCGGAGCATATGATAGAATCTGATAAATTTCATATCAATAGAAGTGATGAAAGAGGAAAGTAGGTTCCGGGTACTTCTTACAGGGAGGAGATGCCGCGACTGAAAGCGTCTCCAGAAGGAAGGAATTGAAGTTCCCTCTGGAACTCCCGGCTGAAACAAGGGTGCAAGTAGGCTAGGGCGGAGCTTTCGCCGTTAAAAGAAAGGGGGTATCGGATGACACATCCCGTACCTTTGCTTGCCCCGATAAGGGTGGTATAGCGAAAGGGAAAGCCTTTCGTCCCTTGTGGACCAAAGGCTTTGTTGTTTCATCCCGTACCTCACAGAGTGGGGCACCAACGTGCCCAATAAGGGTGGTACCGCGGGTAGCAGGCCTCTCGTCCCTTGGCAGGATGAGAGGCCTTTATTATTTATATTCAATACTTAGGAGGGGTTAAAATGGGATTTTGTTGGCTGACAGCAAAATTGAATCCATGTCTTCTGCGGGTGCCGGAAATGAAGTGAGCGTTGGCGGTCTGCGTATCGGAGCCAGTGCTCCCCTGGCAGTCATAGCCGGACCCTGCGCCATCGAGAACGAGCACATGTTGAGAGAGACTGCCAGGCAGGTGATTAAATACGGTGCCGGGATGATTCGAGGGGGAGCATTCAAACCCCGCACTTCTCCTTACAGTTTCCAGGGTCTTGGACTGCCGGGACTGAAGATGCTCCACCGCGTAGGCCGGGAACTTGGAGTTCCGGTGGTCAGCGAGGTCATGGACAGCGGGGATGTTGAGGTAATGGCTGAATATGTCGATGTCCTGCAGGTTGGAGCCCGCAATATGCAGAACTTCCCCCTGCTTAAAAAGCTGGGGACCATAGATAAGCCGGTGGTATTAAAGAGAGGCCTGGCTGCCACCATCGAGGAGTGGCTGCTGGCGGCGGAATACATCATGGTGGGGGGCAATAAAAAGGTAATCCTGTGCGAGCGCGGGATTCGCACCCATGAACGCTGGACTCGCAATACCCTGGACCTGTCGGCGGTCGCCGTAGTCAAGAGCCGTTCAAACCTGCCGGTTATTGTGGATCCCAGCCATGCCACCGGCTATACCCACCTGGTGGCACCGATGGCCAAAGCCGCCGTTGCCGCGGGTGCAGACGGTTTGATGATCGAGGTCCATCCCTGTCCGGAAAACGCCATGTCCGATGGGCAGCAGTCCCTGACTCCGGAACAGTTCCGGGAGATGATGGCGGAAGTGTCACGGGTAGCTGCTGCGGTGGGGAGGGATGTAGTATGAGCAGATACGCGATTTTGGGTCCTCCCGGCACCTACTCCGAGGATGCAGCGCGGTATTACTGGCCGGAGACATCAGAGCTGATTTACGTCCCTGACATCGGCCGGGTTTTTGATCTGGTCAGCGAGGGCGGGGTTGAGGAAGGCCTGGTACCGTTCTATAACAGCCTGGGCGGAACGATCGGGGTTACCATGAACAACCTGCTGCGCCATGAACTCTTCATCGGCGGGGAGTGTGTCCTGCCGGTGAGACACTGCCTCATGGCGAAGGAGCCGATAGAACTGGATGAGGTGGAACTCGTTATCTCTCAGCCGGAAGCATTCCTGCAGTGTCAGGGATTTCTGGCCCGGGAGCTGCCCAATGCGCGTAGGGAGATCGTCAACAGCACCGGACAGGCGGCCAGCTACATCAGGCGGGAACAGCGCCGAGCCGCCGCCATCGGTTCGCACCGGGCAGCGGAGGTTTACGGTTTGTGTGTTATTGCCAGTTCCCTGGAGGATAATGAGGAAAACCAGACCACCTTCATTAACATAAGGAGGACTCCCCCGAGCGAAGGCGAGAGAACCTCGATACTATTTCGTCTCAAGGATGTGCCCGGGGCTCTTTACCGGGCCCTGGAGGTCTTCGCCCGGCGCGAGGTAAACCTCTCCCGATTGGAGTCACGTCCCGGGGGGCTTGTTAATCATGACTACGTTTTTTATGCCGTTATTGAAGGCGGGAGTCAGGAACCGCGAATAATGAAGGCCTTAAACGAACTGTCCGGCAAAGCGGCGTACTACCGCTTTCTGGGTTCGTATTCACAGCGCAGTTGTCCGGTGGTGCGGCCGGTTTCGGGATGAAACCGGCCTCCGTGCACCGCATCTTTAAAAACCTTTTCACCCCAGTTCTGGAAACAGCCGTTACTGGGACTGTCGGGTGCACCGCATCTTGCAACTCTTTTCACCCCGGTTCTGGAAACAGCCGTTACCGGATCTTATTGAGTGCACTGCATCTTCAAGACCTTTTCAACCCGGCTCAGAAAGTAGCCGTTACCGGGACTGTTGGGCGCACCGCATCTTTAAAAACCTTTTCACCACTGCCGGCAGTTTATTCCTTAAGACCGTCCAGATAAAAAACTTATTCAAGAACCTTTTCATATCCGCCATCCGGCCCGTCTATCGACTGAACGGCTCCGCCTTGCCGGGTAAGCATACTTTAAGCGAATATTCTGCGATTTCGACGGAAGGAGATACCCGGTTCGGAATCAGATTGAAGCCGGCCTCGCACGGATTATGTGTTTTCCGGGAGAACAGGGGCGTTTACAGACCGACACCTCCTTTCCGGGAAGGAAAGGAGGTTATTACAGAATTCCCAGAATGCTGTCCACCGTATTCTGTTTGGAGTAATGTCCCCCGGTTAGATGGGTCATGGCTTCCTCCTCGCCCAGCACTTCCGCGCGGATTTCATCCGGAGAGAGCCCCTGGCGGTTGAGACTTAGAACCCTGTCCCGAAGCCGCTGCATGAAGTCGAGCTTGGAGATTAACGCCTTCTGCCCGTTGGGAACCACGCCCAGAAGACTGCAGAAAAGTGTGTCCACCGGGAGCCGGGCCAGCTTTTCCAGGGATTCGATAATCAGATGGTAGTTCTCATCTGCTCTCAGGTACTTGAACCCCTTCCCGCAGAATATGTCCCCGGTAAAGAGCCACCGCTGCTCAGGTTCGTAAAAACAGACGTGGGCATCGCAGTGTCCAGGAGTATGAATGACCTCGAACCTGTACCGCCCGGCCTGGAAATGGTCTCCCAGCGGCATTCCCCGGGAAGGCTCCGGATAAGCCCATACCTCAAGCTGGTAAGGGAGAAGGTTGAGCGCCCTTGGATTCTCCAGGAAAGGCAGAGCGCGGTGATGGGCGTATATCTCGGCCCCGAATTTCTCCTGCACGGCGCGATTGTTTCCGGTATGGTCCTCATGGTGATGAGTGTTTACTATCCGGGATATTGATTCACCCTCGAGTGCGTCAAGCATCTCGGCTCTGACCCAGGCACAGCTGGTATCGATCAAGACATCCTCCACCAGAAAGAAATGAACATGGTAAGGTACGAAATCTCCTACGCTCCTACCGGAGCGGAAGACTTTAACCGGGCCCTTTATTGTTTTCTCCAGCATGTTTTTCTCCTTTCCCGGAACGTGGTCCCGCTGCAATTACGGAGTTATTCTCCACGCACCGTGATTGGTCCTTCCATAAAGCACCAGGTTGTTATGCTCTTGAAAATAAGTCATTCCGCTTCTCCTCCGGCTGCAGTGCCTTTTGTCAGGGGCGGCCATCCGGTATAATGGTATAATACTAAACGTCTACTATGCGTGAAGGGGATTAGGACGATGAGACTTGTATATACGGGCAAGACCAAAGACGTTTACGACCTGGGGGACGGCAGGTATTTATTAAAATTCAAGGATGACGCCACTGGTGTCGACGGGGTATTCGATCCGGGAGCCAACACGGTGGGATTGACCATTGAGGGTGCGGGGCGCGCCGGTCTCAGGCTGACCAAGTACTTCTTTGAGATGCTGCAGGAAAACGGGATTCCTACCCATTACCTGGATGCCGATATTGAGAATGCCGCCATGACGGTGAAGGCTGCCACCGTTTTTGGCAAGGGTTTGGAAGTGATCTGCCGCTACCGGGCGGTGGGCAGCTTTTACCGCCGGTACGGCGCCTATGTGGAAGAAGGGCAAAAACTTGATGCCTTCGTGGAGATAACCCTCAAAGATGACGAGCGCGGAGATCCGCCCATTTCGGAAGATGCCCTGGAGATGTTGGGAATTCTCTCCCGGAGTGAATACCAGGTATTAAAAGAGCTGACCCGGAGAATTGGCCAATTGGTCAAGGACGCATTGGCCCAAAAGGGAATCGAACTCTACGATATTAAGTTTGAGTTCGGCCGCGCCGGTGAGAACGGGGAGATCATCTTGATTGACGAGATTTCCGGCGGTAATATGAGAGCCTATAAAGACGGTCGGCAGCTCCAGCCGCTGGAGCTGGAAAGACTGGTGCTGGACGAATAGACTGCGCAAGCTTTCGGGACACCAATGGCGTAAGGTTTAGGCACCAAGATTTTAAAGAGGCGATTTAATGCAGTTGAAGCCAATTGGGGTTATTCATTCTCCCTATAAGGAACAGGGGCAGGCCCCCCGTCAGGGGCGGCTGCAGTTGGACATATCCGAGATCGAGGTTTTTCCGGAGTTTGCGGAGGGACTTAAGGATATTGAAAAAAATTCCCACCTGATTGTGCTGTACTGGTGTGACCGCGGAACCCGCGACAAGCTTTTGACCACCACCCCCATGGATGACCGGGTGCGGGGGGTGTTTTCCACCCGTTCTCCCCACCGTCCCAACCCGATTGCGTTTGATGTGGTGGACCTGATCGGGCGGGAGGGCAACCGTTTGGTGGTGAGAGGGATGGATGCTTTGGATGGGAGCCCCCTCCTGGATATAAAACCGTACAGCTACGAACTGGACGCGATTCTGCCGGGTGAGGTCGAAGGCAACCGGGAGTGAAGACCGGGCTAACGAAGGACGGCGCCGGTGGGCTCGGCGGTTCGCGCAAGGGTCGGGTTATTCAGATGTATGGCTATAGGTGGCCGCCTGCATGGCAGTATCTCTTATTAACGGTTTGGTCGGCGAGCAGGAACAGGCTTATCAAGTTCAACGGGGAGGCGATAGTGACGGGCTGAAAGGGGTTAAATTCAGGTCGTACTTGCATAACATCATTGTTGTGATCAAGCAGTATTCAAGGCAGCAGAACGAGGATAGGAGGTACGGTTAATGGCAGAACAGTTTGCAAGCAAGAGAAACATCAGATTCATGTTGTATGAGGTTTTTAATGCAGAAGAGCTTACCCAATATGAGTTCTACCAAGATCACAGCCGCGAAACCTTTGACATGATTATCGACACGGTTTGGAAAATGGGGGTCGACTTCCTCTATCCCCTGTACCAGGAACTCGACAAGAACCCGCCGCAGTTCGTAGACGGTCAGGCCAAGGTACATCCGGCCACCCGCCAGTTCATGAGGATGTGCGGCGAGGGCGGATGGATAAACGCCAACTGGTCCTATGAGGATGGGGGGCAGCAGGTCCCGCTCCTGATTACCTTCGTCAACTCCCTGATCATGGCGGCGGCCAACTGCGGGCTTTCCGGTTTTCCTGCGCTTACTACCGGGGCGGCCAACCTCATTCTTAATTTCGGATCCCAGGAACTGAAGGATTTATACCTGGAGAAGATGGTAAGCGGTGAGTGGCAGGGAACCATGGCCTTGACGGAACCCGATGCCGGAAGTTCACTGGCCGATATCAAGACTACGGCTGTGGACACCGGTGAAGGTTACTACAAGATAAAGGGCCAGAAGATATTTATCTCAGCCGGTGATACCGATGCCACTGATAATACGATCCACCTAATGCTGGCCAAGATCGAAGGAGCACCGCCCGGAGTAAGGGGGATATCCCTGTTTGTGGTTCCCAAATACCGCTATGCCAAGGATGGGAGCCTGGAGCGGAATGACATCTGGTGTACCGGAATTGAGCACAAGATGGGCTTTAAGGGTTCCCCTATCTGTACCCTGGTTATGGGCGAAAACAACGACTGTCACGGCTATCTGGTGGGTGAGCCCCACATGGGTCTCTCCTACATGTTCCAGATGATGAACGAAGCCCGTATCGGGGTAGGAATCGGTGCGGTAGGTAAGGCCACCGCCGCCTACTATGATGCCCTGGAATACACCAAACAGCGCCTGCAGGGAAGGAAACCCAGTCAAAAGGATCCTACAGCCCCACAGGTGCCATTGATTGAGCACGCCGATATCCGCCGGATGCTGCTCTTCCAACGTGCGGTCTGCGAGGGAGGCCTGTCCCTGGCCCTGCAGCTCAGCAAATACGTTGACCTCGCCAAAGTAGGGGTGGAACCGGAGAAGCATGAGCTCCTGGTTGATTTTCTGGTACCCATTGTGAAAAGCTTCCCTTCCGAATACGGCATACTGTCTACCAGTGCCGCCATGCAGTGCCTGGGGGGCTATGGATACTGCCAGGACTTTCCCGTCGAGCAGCATTTCCGCGATATCCGCATAGACCCCATCCATGAGGGCACTACCGGGATTCAGGCCCAGGATCTGCTCGGACGCAAGACCACCATGAAGAACGGTGAGGCTTACCGGTTGTTTATGGAGGAGGTCAAACGGACGATGGCTGAGGCCGCCGAAATCCCGGAACTTAAACCGCAGGCGGAAGCACTCGCCAAAGGGTTGGAGGTCATGGACGATGTCACCTCCTACCTGCTTAAAGTGCGGAAGGAGAAGGGGCCCGAGGAGTTCCTGGCGGATGCAAATCTTTATCTGGAAATGACCGGCCTGCTGGCCATCGGTTGGCAGTGGCTCCTGCAGGGGGTTGTCGCTTACAGGGCCCTGCAGAATCAGCCGTCCGAGGGCGATACCAAATTCTATCGCGGCAAGCTGATAACCTTAAAATACTTCTATACCTATGAGCTGCCCAAGGTTAACACCCTGGCCCATGTCTTAAAGACCAGTCAGGGTCTGACAGCCAACATGGATATCAGCCTGTTCGATGAAGAATAAAAAACAAAGGATAACAGCATTGTCAACAGGGAACCTGCGGGTTTCCTGTTGACATATTCAACAATAACCGGACATCAATGTATATGTAGCTTGAATCAGGGTCAAATAGAGAAAAACAATCGGGCTTAGTATGCACGCATTGCCATCAACACTTAACCCCCGTAAAACCAAGATTTAACGGGGGTTTTTGACAGTCTGAGCCTTCGCTTTATGCGGCGACGTCTTTAAGATAGCATAGGTGGGTTTTTTACTTGACCGCTTTGATTAAAGCGCCGGCGAAGGCAGCATCGGCCATTTCCCACTGTTCTTCGGTCAAGCTGGTGTCATCAGCACCCAGGCACTGCAGCACTTCCCGGGTATAATAGTTTTCCGGAGTGACACTGATCTGCTTAAAGCCGGCCTGGGTCAGCAGTTCTTCATACTCCTGCACACTCAGGCTGCCGGCAATACAGGATACCCATAAGGAAGTGGTCTGCCTGATCTCTGCGGGCACTTCCCGGGTTGATACTATATCGGCGATGGCTAATCTCCCCCCGCGTTTTAAGACGCGGTACATCTCGCTCATTACCTTGCCTTTGTCACCGCTGAGATTGATGACACAGTTGGACATTATTACGTCCACACTTTCATCCGGCAGGGGTATTGCCTCGATATAGCCCTTCAAGAATTCCACATTGGTTGCTCCCATGCGTTCCTTGTTGCTATTGGCCAGAGCCAGCATCTCATCAGTCATATCCAGGCCATAAACTTTGCCGGTCGGGCCCACAAATCGTGAGGCTAACAGGACATCAATGCCTCCGCCGCTGCCCAGATCCAGTACGGTTTCTCCTTCCTTTAATCCGGCCAGAGCATGGGGGTTGGCACAGCCCAGGGAGGCCTTGAGCGCTTCGGTCGGCAAAGCGGACAGGTCTTCATTTTGATAATTAATGTCTATGCGGGTGATAGGGCTGCAGCAAGAACTGCTGGGGCCACAGCAGCATCCCTGCCCTTCCGTACTTATCTGCCGGGCTATTTCTCCATAGTGTTTCTGCACTTCCTTACGAATTTTTTCCATAATATTTCCTCCCCTTAATTATTCAATATTTACAGTTGAACCGAGTTAAAAATACTTCTTTCTCCAGTACAGGGCTACGTTAACCAGACCAATCATTACCGGTACTTCTACCAGCGGCGCGTTTAGCAACTTTCACAGCCTTTAACGTTCTCAAGCTGCAGGATATCCTGCTGACAGCATGGGATTCTGCTGGCTTCTTCTTTAATTATCATGCTCAGGAAAGGATAACGCTGTAGAGTTTCTTCATTCATCCGATAATATACCCATTGAGCTCTCTTTTCCGAACAGACCAGTCCGGCGTTCCTGAGTTTATCCAGATGCCGGGAGGCGTTGGACTGCTGTATGCCCAAAACCTCCTCGATTTCGCATACACATAACTCTCGTTCATTTAACAGGTGCAGCATCCTTAACCTGGTTTTATCAGCTAGAGCTTTGAGTATTACTATCAGATCCAATTTATCACCGCCCATGAGTATATGCAGTTATACTCATATACTATACCTGAGAAAGCATTTGTCAATACTACCGGTTTCTTATTGGACAATTAGTAAAGGAGATTTTCTGATTTAAGACACATGGGCTTCTTCGACAGTCTAATGGAACCTGCGGGTTCCCCTGTTTTGTTTGCCCGCAGCCTAAAATTTATACAGATGAAGGAATGGGGATCGTCTATGTGGAACTGTTTCAGCATAGGAATTTACGGCCAAGAAAAATACGGGGGAGGAGTGCGGCCAGTGAAACTTTTGACGCCGATTACCATCAGGAATACGGAAATCCCGAATCGTATAGTGATGTCGGCCATGCATCTGTCCTATACGGACAATGGTTATGCCAATGAACGGATTTACAGGTTTTATGAAGAACGGGCTCAGGGCGGTGCCGGTCTGATAATGGTCGGAGGATGCCAGATAGACCATCATGGATACAACAGCATGATATCCCTAAGCGATGACAAATACATCCCCAACCTCAAGGTGTTGACCTCCCGGGTACAAAGGTACGGGAGCAAGATCGGGTGTCAGCTGTTCCAGGCGGGGCGATATTCCTTTTCTTTCCTGTCCGGGGTGCAGTCGATTGCTCCCTCGCCGATTTATTCTCCGCTCACCCGGGAGGTGCCCCGGGAGATGTCAACGGAAGAGGTATATGAGGTCATAAAGGCTTTCGGCCAGGCGGCCAGGCGGGCTCGAGAAGCCGGCTTTGACCTGGTGGAGGTCATTGGGAGCGCGGGTTACCTGGTGAGCCAGTTCCTGTCGCCGCTTACCAATTTTCGCACTGATGAGTTTGGGGGGAGCCTGGAGAACCGCATGCGGTTTGGCCTGGAAGTGGTGCGGGAGGTCAGGCGGCAGGTGGGAGATGATTACCCGGTAGGCATTCGCCTGGCAGGTCATGAACTGGTGCCCGGAGGCACGCCGCATGAGGAGATATTAGCCTTCGCCCGTGAACTGGAAAAGGCGGGGGTGGACCTCATCAACGTTACCGGCGGTTGGCATGAGAGCCGGGTGCCGCAGATAACCATGAATGTCCCGGAGGGTGCCTTCGTTTATCTGGCTCAGGCCATCAAGAGAGCGGTCAATGTCAAGGTGGTGGCCAGCAACCGGTTGAATGACGTGAGGTTGGCGGAGAGGATACTCCTTAACCGGCAGGCGGACATGATCTCCATAGCCCGGGGCTTGATCGCGGACCCCGAACTTCCGGTAAAGGCGCGGGAAGGCAGGATCAGGGAGATCCGCCGCTGTATTGCCTGCAACCAGGGCTGTATGGACCATACCTTCGGGATGGGTATCGTCGAGTGCCTGGTTAACGCCCGGGCCGGTCACGAGTCGGAGATTGAAACGGTCCCGGCGGCAACGCCGAAGCGGGTCCTGATTATCGGCGGAGGTCCGGCCGGGATGGAGGCCGCCAGAGTGGCGGCTGAACGCGGACATAAGGTGTCCCTGTGGGAGAAGACGGATCGCCTGGGAGGCCAGTTGCACCTGGCAGCCGTCCCTCCGGGGAGATCCGATTTCCGGTACCTTATAGACTACCTGGTTAACCGCCTGTACGATTTGGGGGTTGACGTATCCCTGAATCAGACCGCCGATCCGCAGAAAGTAAAGGACTTTAACCCTGACGCAATCGTAGTCGCTACCGGCGCGGTTCCCGTGGTTCCGCCCATACCGGGAGCCGATAAGCCCCACGTGGTCCAAGCCTGGGAGGTCTTAAAGGGTGACTTGGAGCTGGGAGATGAGATAGCGGTTATCGGCGGGGGAGCGGTAGGCTGTGAAACCGCTTTATTCCTGGCCCAGGCCGGGACCATTGATGCAGACACCTTAAGATTTCTTATGGTTCACAGGGTCGAGGACCCGGATAGTCTTTACCAGTTGAGCACCCGGGGGATAAAGCATGTGACCTTGATTGAACAGCAGCCACGGGTGGCCCAGGATGTTGGTCGCTCCAACCGCTGGGTTCTGTACCACGACCTCTTGCGGTATGGTGTGGAGCTCAGAACATCATCCAGGGTAACAGCCATAGAAGACGATGGGGTAGTGGTTGAGACGGATAACAGGGCAGAGAAAATCAAGGCTGATACAGTTGTTCTGGCTGTGGGAGCCAGAGCTGAAAACGCTTTGTTCTATCAATTGGAGGGGTCGGCCCCTGAAATGTACCTGATAGGCGATGCCCGGGAGCCCCGCAAAGCCATGGAAGCCATTCACGAGGGTTTTCGAGTAGGGAACACGATATAGGAATCATAATAAGGCATCATGGCTAAGGTCCCTTGGTGCTCGCAGGCGGGATTTCCGCAGCTCGGTGATACAGGTGAGGGGAGGAATTGATGGTGGAAGAGGTTCTGAATAAAGCGTTTACTATAGCCAAAGAGTATGAATTGAAAAACGGGGGTTGTCCCCAATGTGCACTGATGGGCATCTTTGAGGCTTTGAACATCGAAGATGATTCAGTTTACAAAGCTGCTACCGCTTTGGCGGACGGGGTCGGTTTGACCGGCGACGGGCACTGTGGCGCACTGTCGGGTGGAGTGATGGCCATAAGCTATATCTTCGGCCGGGAGAAAAAGGATTTTGGCAATCAGAGGAAGCTGCTCAGGGCCAACCTGCTGGCCAAGAGGCTGCACGATGAGTTTGTTGAGAAATACGGGACCTGCCGGTGCGCCGATATCCAAAAACAGGCCTTTGGAAGGTTCTTTAACCTGTATGACCCGGGAGATGTGGAGGCTGCTATCAAGGCCGGTATGCCCGACAAGTGTTCGACCCTTGTGGGGGAGGTGGCGCGGATGACTGTCAGGATAATCCTGGAAGAGAATGAGCGCCAGGCAGGGCATAGAGTTAAACCGGAAACCGGGAGTCCGGCTGCGGGACATGGGGCCTAATTTCCCGACCGGACCCCGCATTAAGACACGTTATAACTAAAACCGCCGGCCATGGTGTTCCGTACTGTCACGGGGGGTTATGGGGGATTAGTCCCGGGGCCCCTCTTCCCAGAACTTACGGCCCTTCCGCAGGATCCAACCGCCGAGGAACAGGCCGTTCAAGAATGCCCAGGGGATGGCGAGCATCTCAAAGTGAAAACCCCTCCGCGGTCCACCGCCGAATATTCGCATACGACAACCTCCTTTTCCTCATATTCTTCGCGTATAAACCGGGAAATATGAGGAAAGGAGGTTGTTACCTTTTACTAGAGGCGGGTCTGATTTCCTCTCATAACAGGCATTGACCGGGCATCCTGATTTGCCCTGCCGTGCGCCGTAACCTCGATGCCGCCTCCGCCGATGAAGGCAATTTTTGGCGGGGAAATCAGCCCGAGAGTCCCGGCCGTCAATCCGTATGCGTTGCTGCCAAATCGGTTCCGCCCTTCGAGGAACGAAGGCCTCCGGCTTATTTCTTGACCCTGGGCATACAGATGATCTCCCTGATCTGGGTATCCCAAAAGCGGTTGGAGTGGGCCGGGAGGACGACGATGGCGGAGTCCGCACCGCTCACCGTTCCCGCAATGGAGATTACCTCGGTGTCGTGGGGGATCATACCCGCATCCTTGGCCATGGCGGCTATCTCAATGGCCACTTTGACTCCCTGTCCGAACATCCGCAGGGTTTGGGCAATAATCTCCGCCGGGTAAACACCTCCGAAGTGATTGCGCACTGCCCGGTCGACTCCGGCCAAGAGATGAGTGGCGGTCAGGACCTTAACCCCAAGGCGGATCAGTTCTTGCCTGGCTTCGACCGGCATCTCATCCTGACCCGGTTCGGCAAACCCTACGTGGTGGGTAACACAGGTAATATCGAAGCCCTGGTTAACCAGTTTTAAAGCTGTATCTCCCGAGCAGGAAGCCACAACCACATGTTTCAATCCGAGCTCCCGGCCGCGTTTTAAGGCCAGGTTAATGGTGTTTTCGGTGTTCTGAGGACCTGGTTTTTCCCAATACATGCCACTACCTCCCGATTGCTTGAATATAATCCGGGGTTATTCCCGAAATATCCTGTCCGCCTCCGGGAAAGGTTTCAAAGCCCGCTCCAGGATGCCGTTGGCGTATGCCAGGAAAACCCCGTAATTTACGATGGGAACCCCCCGATTCCGGGCCCTGCGGATGCGGTTAAGCATCTGCCTGCGGTTTATCATGCAGGCACCGCAGTGAATGATGAGCTTAAACTCTTCCAGGTTTTCAGGATAGCCCATTCCACTGGACCAATGGATGTCCAGTTTCCCTCCCGCCAACCGTTCCAGCCAGCGCGGGATTTGTTTGGTGCCGATATCATCGGCCTGGCGGTGGTGGGTGCAGGCTTCCGCGATGAGCACCTTATCACCGGGCTGCAGGGATTTTATAGCTTTGGCTCCCCGGACCAGTTCAGCCAAATCTCCTTTGTAGCGAGCGTAGAGGATGGAAAAGGAGGTCATCCAAACGTCATCCGGGGTATCCGCAGCCACCCGGGCAAAAGCCTGGGAGTCGGTTATTACTATTTTCGGTTTTTCGTTCAATTTATTCAAGGTGTCCCTCAGCTCAGTATCCCGGGTAACGACCGCCACCGCCGCGTGGTCCAGGATATCTCTGATGGTCTGCACCTGCGGGAGAATAATTCGGCCCTTGGGGGCCGCCGAATCAATTGGGACTACCAGGACGCACAGGTCACCGGGGTCAATCAGATCACCCACTATGTGAGGTTCTTCAAAATCAAAGGGCGCCTCCTGGATGATGCGTTTTTTAAGCTCTTCTATGCCTTCTCCGGTAGCGGCACTTACTTTTGTCAGGGGAAGCCCCAGCTGTTCTTCCAGGGGGCCGGGATCGATATCAACCAGGTCCGCTTTGTTGACAACCCCGATAAGGGGTATTCTCCGGTTTTCGATTTCTTTCTTGATCTCCAGATCGGATTTGGTTATTCCCGGCAGAGGATCAATTACGAGCACAACCAGGTCCGCCTGGTCCAAAACCTCCAGAGTCTTTGTGACGCGAAGCTCTCCCAATTCACCGGTATCATCAAGCCCGGCGGTATCAATTATCATACAGGGGCCGATGGGGAGTATCTCCATGGCCTTGAAAACCGGGTCGGTGGTGGTTCCCGGAACCTCGGAAACGAGAGCTATATCCTGGTTGGTCAGGGCATTGATCAAACTTGATTTTCCCGCATTGCGCCTGCCAACAATTGCTATGTGCAGGCGATTGGCCCGGGGGGTATCCTGCATTGTTTCACCTCATTTGTCGCTAGAAATACAAATCGCGCTGCCCTTGCTCAATCAGCTTCAGGTACTCCCTGGTCTTGGCCCGGACCTTGTCATTGGCGATCTCCTGCAGGTGTTCTTCGATCACCTTTTCTCCTAAGGCCTTGTTTTCCGGTCCCGCGTAATCCTCCAGGTATTCCTTAAAAGTGAGTATGGCATTGGGCTGACAGACGTTGCCAATCTGACCGCTCTTGGCGAGGGCCATAAACCGGTCGCCCGTGCGCCCGCTCCGATAGCAGGCGGTGCAGTAGCTGGGAATGTAGCCGCTGAGGCACAGGCTGTGAATCAGCTCCTCGGGGGTGCGCTCGTCCTCTACCTGGAATTGGGCGGTATTCGGCTTTTCCTCAGTTTCCTCATCCTTATCCTTGCAGTAACCGCCTACACCCGTGCAGGAACCGGCGCTGATTTGGCTGATGCCCAGTTCAAACAGTTCATCGCGATAACCGGGCCTTTCCCGGGTGGACATAATTATCCCGGTGTAAGGCACCGCCAGCCGGATAACCGCAATAACCTTCCTGAAGTCATCGTCGTTCACCAGGTAAGGGAAGTTGCTGAGGTCTACCCCTTCCGCCGGGCGCAGCCTGGGAACGGAGATGGTATGACAGCCGACTCCGAATTTTTCTTCCAGATGACGGCTGTGCATCAAGAGCCCCAGCACCTCGAAGCGGTAGTCAAACAGCCCAAACAAGACCCCAAGACCGACGTCGTCAATACCGGCTTCCATGGCCCGGTCCATGGCCGTCAGGTGCCACAGGTAATCGGACTTGGGACCCGAGGGGTGCATCTTCTCATAGGTTTCTTTGTGATAGGTTTCCTGAAACAGCACATAAGTACCGATGCCGGCTTCTTTAAGCTTGCGGTAATTGTCAACGGTGGTAGCCGCGATATTCACATTGATTCGCCGGATATTGCCGTGTTTTTCCCTGACGCTGTAAATAGTTTTCATTGCTTCCACGATGTAGTCAATGGGGTTGTTTTTCGGGTCCTCGCCGGTCTCGAGCGCAATCCGCTTGTGGCCCATTTCCTCCAAAACCTTAACTTCCCGGGCTATCTCCTCCATCGTCAGCTTGCGGCGAACCATATCGGTATTGGAACGGTGATACCCGCAGTAAACGCAATCGTTAACACAGTAATTGCTGATATAGAGCGGGGCAAAGAAAACCATGCGCCGGCCGTAAATCTTTTCTTTTACCTGCTTGGCGGCGGTAAACATCTTTTGCAAAAGCTCCGGGTCTTCTACCTGAATCAGGGCCGCCACTTCCCAGGGTTCCAAACCCTTGGCTTGAGCGGCTTTATCTATGATGGCTTCAATCTGCTCACGGGGCAGATTGCGGTTGGCATCAAGCAATGCCCATATCTCCTGTTCATTGATAAAGTTGGTTGCGGTCATAAAATGATTCCTCCTTATATAAAGATGATCTTTTTTCCGCTGACAGGCCGTGCCCCGGGTCGCCGGCCACTTCACGTCCCAGTTCGCGAATCAGCTCCAGGGTGGCCCGGTAGAGTTCATGGGGGCTGTCTTTAACCTCGGCCTTGTGAGGGTAGATCTCATAAAGCCGGCGATACTTCGGCGGCGTTATATTCGGCATCACCACATTGGCACCGCCGGTGAGCCCCAGTCGCCGCCCGTCTTTTTCCAGACTGGACAAGGCGGTGGTAGCCGGGAGGTGCGCCCAGGGCAACAGCAGCCGGCTGAGCGCCAGGACCTTGAGGCTCAAGGTTACATCGCCTGCGGGATCCCGGCTCAGAGGGGTAGCAGGATGCGGTATGAACGGTCCTATTCCGGCCATCTCCGGCTCTAGGGATCTCAAGAGCAGCAGGTCCCGTGCCAGGACCTCGCCGGTCTGTCCGGGCAGCCCGATCATAAATCCCGAACCCACCTGGTAACCGAGCTCACGCAAATCGCGCAGGCACCTCAGCCGAATGGCCAGACTGGTGCCGGGGTGGAGTTGTTTATACAGGTCGGGATCGGAGGTTTCAAACTTCAAGAGATAACGATCCGCACCGGCTTCACGCCAGGCCCGATAATCTTCTGCCGGTCTTTCTCCAACGGAAAGGGTGACGGCTGCTCCGGTGGCTTTTATCTCGCGCACAATATCGGCTATCATTTCCCTGGTGTAGTAAAAATCGTCTCCCGACTGCAGGACAATGGTTTTAAAACCCATAGCTACAGCCTCCCGTGCAATCTCTACGATCTCCTCGGGAGGAATGCGATAGCGCTGTAACCGCGTATTGGAGCGGTTCAAGCCACAGTAATGGCAGCTGCGGATGCAGTAATTGGAGAATTCTATTATGCCGCGGACATGAACAGCATCCCCCACCCACCGTTGCCTTACCTGGTCGGCTTCCCGTCTTAATTCCTCCAGGACCTCGGGGTGGTCGTCGGCTAAAAGGATATTCAACTGCTCTTTGACGAAACTTTGGTCCGGGTTTTGCAGTAATTCGTAATAGCGCAAGATCTAGCCTCCATCAGGGTATTGTTTGGTCGTCAGCGCGCTCTTGACGCTGACCCCTTTTATGGAACCCAGTTTGCCGGTAAGTGAACCTATCTCATCAGTGTCCCCGTCGATAATCAACGAAATCACTGAGACTCCACGCTGGCGATAAGGGATTCCCATCCGTCCTACAATTATCTGGGAGTGATGGGATAGTATCTGATTAACCCGGGAAGCGGCTTCCAGATCTTCCACCACTATACCGATTACTCCCAAACGGCTTGGCATTTCCGACACCTCCACAAAAATTAAAGCTTACCCTGAATACAACCCAGGATAAGCTTGACATGCAGCATTAATTGCACCTCCCCTCAAACTCAGGATCAAACCTCGTTCTCAGGCAATCTGCCGGCCGGCCCCTGGGTCAGAAAAATCCTTCCCTCAGGCAACGTTTAAGTATTCGATTCTTGACGCACTGAAAACCTGCCGGTGCAAGTTTACCGTTGCCGATACCCGCACGTGCTCCTCTGATGCTAAGTTAATTATACTACTTAGTAAATTTTTTCACAAGGGATTAACATTTATTGGAAGAAGCCGCCAACCGTGGTGTTTACTGGGCTTCAGCCCCAGTATAAGGCACTGTAAAGTTTAAGTAGGTAAAAAGAGGTCAAGAAGAGAAATGAGACCTCAACAAGGATGTTCCGAAGAACGTCCAACTCCCGCCCAAAGGAGGATGAGGTCTCGTGTTTAAGATTCAACAATTGGTATCGGTATTCCTTCAACTTGTCACAGGAATAATGAATGTATTGGCATCAGCAAAAAGTTTGGAAGAGTTG
>JAKOVY010000176.1 GCA_029781825.1 Bacillota bacterium
AATCTCAAAAAGCTGGCCATGTGGAAGAAGAAAGCAGGAATGTTGCCTCCGAATGGCCGTAATTTAAATCTATTGGAATTGATTGCTAATAAACTGTCACAAAAAACAATCCCGCTTCCAGAACTAGCAGTCTGAAAAACGGGATTTGTCTACAATCTGAAGTCCCCGAAAATTTTTCGGGGACTTTTTTATTTGCCTGTAATCAAGGCAATAATCTGGCCAGACCTTTGGGTGACTGATGAAATCTGACTAATTTCACTGTTCCAGGTC
Organism: Bacillota bacterium; assembly: GCA_029781825.1. Taxonomy (GTDB): domain Bacteria; phylum Bacillota; class Syntrophomonadia; order Syntrophomonadales; family DTU052; genus DTU052. Next base: position 271 of record JAKOVY010000176.1, read on the forward strand.
TTACCGGCGAATATGGGTGTTTTTTCTTAGGTTTGGCTTTGTATATGCAGTTTTCGTGAAACATATAATAAAACATCATGCCCGGGGGGCTTCACAATGTACTATTCCCTGGAACTAGTTATGCAAAATGGCTGCCAGCATATCACGAACCAGCTTGAGAACAGCTTTCACTGGCTTAAAGAACGGGGTTTCCAGTTAAAATTCCAGCTCCATTGTGAGGAGCCGTATAGCCGAATATTGATAACCCTGCACGGTTCAACCCGTGGCGGGGTTTTTCATGATGACGACATCATTTATATATTCAAACACCAGTTGGCTGAGATCCTATCAGAAGCAATACTCAATCACTGGGAAAAGAAGCTTATTCGGAGACAGGTGGAACGGAGTTGCAAACGGCTGACGTTGGAAGAACAGACGGAACTGGCGGAGAGAGCGGTTCATTTCCTGCGCCGCTGCAATGAGAATGAAAGCCTCAACCTGCTTTTAAAATTCGGGCGTAAAAACAAGATCGCCCACAGCATCCTCGAGCATCTCGAGACTCATGATACCCTTAACCTTGAGGGACTGGTAACCTTCAGCCTGCGGGAGTATCTGCGGGAGATACGATTCGCCGTCGAATTGGCTTACGAGGAATTCAAGAGTGAAAAGCGCTACAACGACTTTATCCGGCTGCTTAAGCATTTCGTTGAAAGCCAGCCGCCGAAGAACCCGGAGGTCAACGTATACCTCGCGGAAAACGGCGTCTTTCATTTTTGGGACGAAAACGGCCGTGTTATCGAACATGATCTCATCGATCTTTACCTGGAGGACGGTATCTGCAGCCATGACAACCTGGATGACATTCTGATTAGCATCCTGATTACGGTTGCACCGAGGCGGATTATCTTCCACTCATCAGGAACGCTGCCGCCTTCGGAGTCGGCCCGGGTTATCAAGCGGGTCTTTAAGGAAAGGGTGTTGATGTGTCCGGGATGTGATAAATGCATGGGGCACCACCGTTTTGATCATTGAAGACCAAGCCGGCCAAGCTCTATGTGTACGCCTCTTTGATCGGCACAGGGAGCAGCTTAGCAGCAGCGTCCAAGGCCAAGCTCTCTGTATGCGCCTCTTCAAGCTGAATTTAGCTATGGGACAGGCCGGTTGAGCTAAATAAAATATGATTAGGAGCAGTGCAGCTCTGCATACCGATGCAGGGCTTATTATTTGGTAGACTATAGATAATGATCGATGGTTCCGCCGAAAGAACGTATCGACAGAAAATCTGACAGCACACACAATATCCTTGAAAATCCGGTATAATTGCAGCATAAAACAAGATTTGTTATATTCTTAGGGTACGGGCCAGGAGTAGAGGTGGTAAGTTGTTCCATTTACTTGCCGTACCATTGATCAGCGCTATGATCGGCTACCTGACAAATGTTGTCGCCATCAAGATGCTTTTTCACCCACGGGAGCCGATTGGAATATTTGGTCTGGAAATTCAAGGGCTGCTGCCCCGGCGGCAGGAAGCAATAGCCACCAAGATCGGAGAAGTGGTAGAGAGAGAACTGTTGTCGGCTGATGACCTGGTCAGCCAGTTCAATAATCCTGAAATGCAGGACAAGATAGTCAAGCTGGTCGCGGAAAAGGTTAGAACCAGGCTGGAGGAGGCCATGCCGCGGCTGGTTCCCCATAATCTGGCTCGGATTTTGGCTGATCTGGTTGAAAGTATCCTGATAAGAGAAAGCTGGAACCTGGTGCCGCAGGTGACCGAATCTGCCGGTCGACACTTGACCGAGGAGATTCGGGTGAGCGAGATTGTCAGGAACCGCATCCTATCATTTGAAGTTATGCAGTTGGAGGGCCTGGTTAGGGAAGTCGCATCCCGGGAATTGAGGCTGATTGAGGTTATGGGAGGAATGCTGGGCTTTCTCATTGGACTGATACAGGTTGCGATAATTGTATTATTTCCGTAGGGAGGATTGAGGTATGATAAAAATCACTTTAAAAGACGGCACAGTCAAGGAGTATCCCCGCGGGATTTCGGCCCGGGAGGTAGCTAAACAAATAAGCGGCCGACTCGCCAGGGAGGCTATAGCAGCCCGCTTCAACGGGCGGTTGATTGATCTGAGTACCGCCTTAAATGAGGACGGTCAGCTGGAGATATTGACTCCGAGTGATCCGGAGGCCCTGGATATATACCGTCACACAACCGCACACGTAATGGCTCAGGCAGTAAAGAGGCTGTATCCCGATGCGGCCCTGGCCATCGGCCCGGCGATCGAAAAGGGATTCTACTATGACTTTGATTTTCCGGAAGCCATAGGCCCGGAGGAACTGGCGGCGATTGAAGAGGAAATGGCCAAGATTATCAAAGAGGACTATCCGCTTTTACGCAGCGAGCTCAGCCGTTCCGAAGCATGCAAGATGTTTGAGGATGCGGGAGAGAAGTACAAGCTGGAGCTGATCGAGGATCTGCCGGAGGACGCCACTATCAGTGTTTACCGCCAGGGTGAATTCGTTGATCTCTGTGCCGGTCCCCACCTGCCGAGTACCGGCAGGATAAAAGCCTTCAAACTGATGAGCCTGGCCGGAGCCTACTGGCGCGGCGATGAGAAGCAGAAGATGCTGCAGCGGCTTTACGGCACTTCGTTTTTCAAGAAAGAAGAGCTTGATGATTATCTGTACAAGCTGGAAGAAGCGAAGAGGCGCGATCACCGCAAGCTGGGACGGGAACTGGGCCTGTTTGTACTCCTGGATGAGGGTCCGGGGTTTCCTTTCTTTTTGCCCAAAGGCATGATCATCCGCAACGAACTGGAGAAATACTGGCGCGAAGTCCATGACGAGGCCGGGTATACGGAAATAAGAACCCCTATCATCCTTGAACGTTCTTTATGGGAGCGATCGGGTCACTGGGATCACTACCGAGAAAACATGTACTTCACCAAGATCGATGACGTCGACTTTGCGGTTAAGCCCATGAACTGCCCCGGGGCGTTGTTGGTCTATAAACAGAACCTGCACAGTTACCGTGAACTCCCCATACGAATGGCGGAGATGGGGTTGGTCCACCGCCACGAGAAGTCGGGCGTTTTGCACGGGTTGATGAGGGTTCGGGCCTTTACTCAGGATGATGCTCACATATTCATGCTGCCGGAGCAGATGATCGACGAGATCACCGGGATAATCGACCTGATCGACAAGGTATACACCAAGTTTGGTTTTTCATACCATGTTGAGGTTTCCACCAAGCCGGAAAAAGCCATAGGATCCGATGAGGACTGGGAGAGGGCCACGCAGGTCCTTATACAGGCTTTGGATAACAAGGGTATGGAGTATAAGATAAATGAGGGTGATGGGGCTTTTTACGGTCCCAAGATCGATTTTCATCTGAAAGATTCTCTGGACCGCACCTGGCAGTGTGGTACCATTCAGCTTGACTTCCAGTTGCCGGAGCTGTTCGACCTCACCTATGTAGGTGAAGACGGGGAAAAACACCGTCCGGTAATGATTCACCGGGTGGTTTTCGGAAGTATGGAGAGGTTTATCGGCATCCTGATCGAACACTACGCGGGAGCTTTTCCGGTATGGCTGGCTCCGATTCAAGCCCGGATTATACCCATAACTGAACGCCACCATGGTTATGCCCACGAGCTGGCTGAAGAGATGAAAAAAGCCGGGATAAGGGTTGATGTTGATGCCCGCAGCGAAAAGGTGGGCTACAAGATCAGGGAAGGCCAGATGCAGAAGATCCCGTATTTGCTGGTGGTAGGAGATAAGGAGGTTGAATCTCGCAGCGTATCGGTCCGCAAACACCGGGAAGGAGACATCGGCAGCCGTGATAGTGCCGAGTTTTTAGACGAACTGGTTAGGGAAATCAAAGAGAGAAGATAAGGAGCCGTCAAGCCTGGGCCCTCCTTACAGGAAGGGCCCAGAAGCCGTTTTCTGCTTCATACGGCCGGGGGGTTACTCGCCCATGACCTTGATCAGGAGGCGCTTGCGACGCTGGCCGTCAAACTCCGCATAAAAGATCTGCTGCCACGGACCCAGGTCCAGCTTCCCGCCGGTAACCGGCACCACAACCTGGTGGTGAAAGAGGATGCTCTTCAAATGGGCATCGCCGTTGGTTTCACCGGTGCGGTGGTGCTGGTAGTCGATCCGGAAAGGTGCCAGGGTTTCAGCCCACTCCATGAAGTCGTTTTTGATCCCGGGCTCCTCGTCATTGACAAAAACCCCGGCGGTGATATGCATGGCGCTGACCAGGACCATGCCTTCCTGGATGTTGGCTTTCTCTACCGATTGGCTAACCAGATCGGTGATGTTAACAAATTCTTTCTTTTTTCTCGTGTTCATCCAGTGGTACTCGGTGTGCCATTTCATAGGTGCAACCTCCTTAACATAAGGATTTGGAAAAAAGAACTGACTGCCAGCGAAGCACGGCCGGCACCGGTTGACACCGCCAAATCCATGTGGTAATCTAATCTAGCAAAGTTAATAGTTTTATTAAGTAGAGGCCCACGCTTCTCACCCTATGGTATCGCCAATAGGGTAGACCAATCAAGTTTCTGCGAAGTATAACTTCGAGAAAAGCGGGGTATGCCCGCTTTCGTTTTTTGGAGGTGGATTGTTTATTAGCAAGGACTGGAGAATCAATGAGGAAATCCGGGCACGAGAAGTAAGATTGGTAGATGAAAACGGGGAACAGGTTGGAATTGTGCCCCTTCGCGATGCCCTGCAAATGGCCATTGATAAAGGGTTGGACCTGGTGGAGATTGCCCCGAGTGCCAAACCGCCGGTCTGTCGCTTGATGGATTATGGAAAATTCCGTTATGAGCAGAGTAAGCGGGATAAAGAGGCTAGAAAAAAGCAGAAGATGATCACGGTCAAAGAAGTAAAGATGAGAACCAGGATCGAGGATCACGATTTTATGGTCAAGTCGCGGAACGCCCGCAAATTCTTAGATGCCGGCGACAAGGTTAAAGTTACCATCATGTTCAAGGGGCGCGAGATTTCCCACATTGATCTCGGAAAGGACTTGTGTAATAAACTGGCTGAAGACCTGAAAAATGTTGCTCTGGTTGAGAGAGAGCCGAGAGTTGAAGGGCGTAACATGGTGATGATACTGGCTCCGAGACTTGATGCCGCCAAGGGTGACAACGCCAATAACGCCAACAATAACGCAAGTTAAAGGAGGATTTTTTATAAATGCCAAAGATGAAAACCCATCGCGGAGCCGCCAAGCGTTTTAAGAAAACCGGTAATGGCAAGATTAAACGGGCTAGTGCATTCCACAGCCACCTTCTGTCTTCCAAAACCTCCAAACGGAAGAGAAGACTGCGTAAGGGTGGTTATACCAGCGATGCCGATACCGCCAAAGTAGCGCGCCTGATTCCGTACAAATAAAAAAGGAGGTTAAGATCTTATGCCGAGAGTAAAGCGCGGAACAACCACCCGCAGAAGACATAAAAAGATCCTCAAGCTGGCCAAGGGATACAGAGGAGCCAAGTCCAAACTGTATCGGGTTGCCAACCAGCAGGTTTTGAAGAGCTTTAACTACGCCTATGCACATAGAAGACTTAGAAAAAGAGATTTCCGCAAGCTCTGGATTGCCCGCATAAATGCTGCGGCTCGTAATAACGGGCTTAACTATAGCAGGATGATTTACGGCTTAAAGTCGGCGGGAGTTGAGATCAACCGTAAAGTTCTGGCGGAAATGGCGGTAAGTGACCCTCAAGGTTTCTCCAAGCTGGCTGAACTGGCAAAAGACAATCTTTAAGTTAAAGAAAAAGGTGATAAAATAAATAAGGCACCCAAGCGGTGCCTTTTAATTCTGCAAAGATAAGATTTAAGCTGCGCAGTGTAACCTGGTGCAAAATTTACTTGCAGGACACCGGGCAGTGGCAATAATAAAATTAATCCATCCCGGCTCTAAAAGATTATCATCTTCCTAATGCGCGAGATTTCAAACGGTTATGGCCGCCATTATTAATTGGGAGGCAGGGACTTGAAGAAGAAGCAGTTTGCAGTAATTGGCATGGGACGGTTTGGAAGCAGCGTTGCTCGGACCCTCTACAAGATGGGTTATGATGTCATGGTTATCGACCTGGATGAGGAACTAATAGATGAATTGAAGGATGAGGTTACCTATGGAATCACCGCCGATGCTCAGGAAGAGAGAGTGCTGGAGAGTCTGGGAGTTCGCAACTTTGATGTGGTGATTGTGGCCATCGGCAATGACATACAGGCCAGCATACTGGTTACCCTGACCCTCAAAGAAATGGGAGTTAAAAAAGTAGTGGCCAAGGCCATAAACGAGCGGCATGGACGGGTACTTGAAAAGCTGGGGGCGGACAAGATTGTATATCCCGAGAGGGACATGGGGGAAAGATTGGCCCACTACCTGGTAAGTGCCAATCTCCTGGATTATATCGAGATTTCTGACAAGTACAGTCTCCAAGAGGTTACGGTACCTGATTTTCTGGTACAAAAATCCTTAAAACAGACCAACCTTCGTGTAAAATACGGGGTCAATGTAATTGCTATCAAAAGAGGAGATAAACTTATTGTAGCTCCACCCGGCGAAGAGGTTCTTAATCATGATGATGTGTTGATATGTATCGGATTGACCCAGGATCTGGACAGGTTTGCCTCGATGTAGGTTGACCGTACCGGACAGGGGGCCTCGGGACCGGCTCAAATTAATTGATTGAGGGGCAATCGTGTTGAGACAATTGCAGTCCAAGAGGACATTAACCCCGGCACAGTTGATCGTCTTGACATATATGGCGGTTATTCTGGTAGGCACACTGCTTCTCTACTTTCCTCTGGCATTAAAATCCGGTGATTACAATAATTTGCTGGACGCCTTTTTCACGGCCACCAGTGCAGTATGTGTGACGGGACTCACGGTCGTCGATACCGGAACTTTTTACAGCACATTCGGCCATGTCGTTATACTGCTCCTAATCCAGATTGGAGGTCTGGGACTGATAACTGTCACCACCTTTTATGCCCTCTTGTTGGGGAAGAGGATTGGGCTCAGGGAACGGGTGGTGCTGAAGCAGGCTCTGAAAAGCGACACTCTGGGCGGGGTGGTCCGCCTGGCTCGAGCCATTCTATTGATTACCGTGGCGGTTGAAGCTGTTGGCGCTATTCTCCTGTCAGTGGCCTTTCTCAAGTATTTTCCTCCGGACAAAGCCTTCTGGTATGGGCTTTTTCATGCGGTTTCCGCTTTTTGCAACTCAGGAATCGATATCCTGGGGCAGGAGTATTATGCCTATTCCAGTCTGCTCCCCTTACAGAACGACAAGCTGGTTCTGATAATTGTCGCCGTACTTATTGTCCTTGGCGGTTTGGGCTTTACGGTCATTCTGGATGTATTGAAAAAGAAGAGGTTTAACCGGTTGTCACTGCACAGCAAATTGGTTCTTGTAAGTTCGGCAGTTCTTATACTTTTTGGAATGGTTTTCTTTTTCTTTACCGAGTCCGGGACTTTGTGGGGCGGGATGGGGATAGCAGACCGTCTTACCAATTCGCTGTTCCTGAGTGTTACTTCCCGAGCAGCCGGCTTTACCACCGTCGATCTTACCAGGGCGGTTCCTGCTACCTGGATGATTCTCGTACTGTTGATGTTCATCGGGGCTTCGCCGGCCGGAACCGGAAGCGGTATCAAGACCACCACCTTTGCGATTCTCTTTTTGGCTGCCAAATCCAGAATGCAGTCCCCGGGAGATTTGGTGGTTTACAACCGACGCATCGATCAGGATACAGTTACCAGAGCCATGACCGTTACGGTGGTGGCTATCGGGGTCTTGTTCGGCGGCATTATCCTGCTCAGCTTGCTGGATTCTCATGAGATAATGAAGCTCATCTTTGAGGTCTTTGCAAGCTTCGGAACTGGCCTCAGTACCGGGATAACTCCTGAACTAAGCGCCGGGGCCAAGATAGTGTTGATATTTTTGATGTTCTTTGGCCGACTGGGTCCGTTAACGCTGGGATTTGCCTTGCTTGAACGAACCGGACGCAATGAACACATTAAATACCCGCACGGCAATGTAATCATCGGTTAGAAAGCATAACCGATGCGGTCAAAGCGGCATATCATGAAGGGTAGGTCGAAGTTATGCGTTGGCCTCGACAAGGAGCGGGAGTTTCCGATCATACCGATTCCAAACTGATCACCTCCCGGGACAATCCGATATTCAAACTGGCCAGGAGTCTGGGGAGCCGTAAGGGTCGCGAAAAGACCGGTATGTTCCTGGTGGAAGGGGTAAAACTCGTCATTGAAGCCCTGGCGCGCCCTGAAATGGTGGAGACAATCCTGGTGAGCGAGGCTGCCAGGGAATCCCTGGTCAGTGATCTTGCCCGTTACCGGGTTCCCCTGGTAAGGATCTCTTCCGGGTTGGCCCAAGCCCTGGCGGAGACCGAAACCACTCAAGGGGTC
>JAKOVY010000117.1 GCA_029781825.1 Bacillota bacterium
TGCCGGTAATGGACGGCATTAAGGCAACCGAGATGCTGACCATTCATTTTCCCCGGATTGCGGTAGTGGTTATTTCCGTGCAGGGAGAGCAGGAGTACCTGAAGAAAGCGATGATGGCCGGAGCGCGGGAATACATGATCAAACCGTTCACCGCCGACGAGCTCATATCCACTATAAAACGGGTGATGGAGATAAATCAAAAACGCTGGGAGGCGCAGCAGGTCCCGGTTCAGGTTGCTGCCCCCACTCACAAGCCGCAGATCATAACCGTTTTCAGCGCCAAGGGCGGGACCGGCAGGACCACCCTGGCGGTGAACCTGGCGATGGCCCTGGCCCAGCGTACGGGAGAACGGGTGGCCTTGGTGGACCTGGACCTTCAGTTCGGGGATGTGGCGGTTATGATGAACATCCATCCAAAGCGCACGATTGCTGAATTGATGCAGGAGAACGAGGAATTCGATCGCGACCTTCTCGAATCGTACCTGTACGGGCGTAACGGCGTGAATGTGCTGGCCGCTCCCAATAAGCCGGAACTGGCGGAGTTGGTCAACGAAGAGGGAGTGAACAAAATCCTGCGTGGTCTGGCCGGTTTTCACAGCTATGTCGTGGTTGACACTGCCTGTGCTTTCAACGATATCACCCTGGCCGCCTTTGACCAGTCGGATTCGATACTGATGGTAGTCACCCCTGACCTGCCGTCCCTGAAGGACAATAAGCGTGCTCTGGATTTGGCCAAAACCCTTTCCCTGCAGCCGAGGATCAAACTGGTGCTGAACCGCTCCGGCGGAGGGTTCGGCATAGAGGATGAAGACGTGGAACGTTCCATGGAGATGCCGATAAGCGCCAGTTTATCCCAGGATGCCAAGCTGGTCATGGCTTCCATCAACCGGGGGATACCGTTTGTAATCATGGACCCCGGTTCTCCCCTAACCAGGAGTATCCATACGCTGCTGCCCCTGGTCGGGCGCCTGGACCGCGATGCTGTTAAGAGCAGCACCGTGCCCAAGAAGGGCGGTTTCTTCAGGCGGCGCCGGGAGCAATTGGCACTGCAGTAGAGGTAGGTGAGGGGCCATGTCTCTGCTGAAACGACTGGAAGCCGAGAAAACCAATGTGGTAGAAATTACCGGAAAAACCGTCCCGGAAAAGAAGGCCGACTACCAGCATCAGGAACTTGTTCATTCGCTGCACCGCGAGATCATCAAGGAACTGGATACCGGCCTGTTTCGGGATATGGGCTCGGGCCGTGAGGGCAGCGATGCCCGCTTGCGGGAGGAGATCCAGCGTTTGGCCCAGGAGCGATTGGAGAAGGAACCGGTAATGCTGTCCCGGGTGGAGCGGGAAAGCATAATCAATCAGGTTGAGGACGAGATCCTGGGATACGGCCCGATATCGCCGTACCTGGCACAGGATGATATTTCCGAGATTATGATCAACGGACCCCACCAGGTCTATGTGGAGAAGAACGGGAAGCTGGTGCTTACGCCTACCAGGTTTCGTGATGACCAACACGTGCTTCATGTAGTTGACAAGATCATTTCGCCCCTGGGCAGGAGGCTTGACGAGAGTATGCCGATGGTCGACGCACGCCTCCCGGACGGCTCCCGGGTGAATGCCATTATTCCACCGTTGGCCTTGAACGGTCCCGTGGTTACAATCCGCAAGTTTTCCTCAGTTCCTCTGACCATCGAGGACCTGATCAGATTCGGCACCTTGACCCCGGCCATGGCCCGGATACTGGAGGCTTGCGTAAAGGGAAGACTGAACATTGTAGTCTCTGGAGGGACCGGTGCCGGTAAGACCAGTACCCTGAATGTGCTGTCATCGTTCCTGCCGAACCATGAACGCATTATAACGATCGAGGATGCGGCGGAACTTAAACTGAACCAGGAGCACGTGGTATCGATGGAGACCCGCCCTCCGAACATTGAAGGCAAGGGAGCGATAACCATCCGTGACCTGGTGCGCAACGCTTTGCGCATGCGGCCGGATCGGATTGTGGTGGGGGAGGTACGCGGCGGTGAGGCTCTGGACATGCTGCAGGCTATGAACACCGGGCATGACGGTTCACTCACCACCGCTCACGCCAATTCCCCGCGCGATATGATCTCGCGCCTGGAGACCATGGTCCTGATGGCGGGGATGGAACTGCCGGTGAAGGCCATCCGGGAGCAGATTTCATCGGCTATCGACCTTATCGTGCACCAGAACCGCCTGCGGGACGGCAGCCGGAAAATTACGCATATTACCGAGGTATTGGGCATGGAGGGGGATGTGGTGGTCCTGCAGGACATCTTCATCTATGAACAGACGGGTTTGGACAGCAGGGGCAAGGTGACGGGGAGGCACAGGGCTACCGGTATCCGTCCCCGATTCCTGCAGAAATTAACCGCGGAGGGCATTTTCATTCCCACGGATGTCTTCGACCCCGCCATGTGATCGCATCGCAATTAGCCTTTGGCCCCGAAACGGAGGTTTGGGTTTATGGAACTGCTGTTGACAGTGCTGGTCGGGATTACTGCCGGATTGCTGGTGATGGCCGTAAGTCCCGGGGTCAAACAGGAGGAACAGGTCCAGGAAAGGCTGGGCAGTTACCTGAAGAGCCGGGACCAGCTTGATGACGAGAAGGAGAGGATGCGGATAAATCCCAGGCAGGTCCTGGAAAAGATATCACGCGTATTCGCTTCCTATTCTTATACCCAGAAGCTGCAGTACGATTTGCTGCAGGCGGGAATTCCCCTGAAAGGCGAGGAGTTCCTTACCCTGTGGGGAGGGCTGGCTTTTGTACTGCCACCCCTGATCTGGTTGCTGACGTTTAACCTGCCCCTGGCTCTGCTGGTGCTTATTTTAGGGGCGGTTATCCCCAAGCTGTATCTGCAGGGCCGCATGGAAGGCCGGCGCCACAAGCTTAACCAGCAGTTGGGCGACGCCCTGACGGTTATGGCCAACGCCCTGCGCGCCGGGTTCAGTTTTCAGCAGGCCATGGATACTGTGTGCCGGGAACTGCCGCCTCCCATATCCGAAGAGTTCGGGATTGCCCTGCGGGAAATCCACCTGGGTGCCAACCTGGAAGATGCCTTGTTGAATATGGGCACCAGAGCCGGCAGTGAAGATCTGGATATGGTTATAAGCGCCGTACTCATCCAGCGCCAAGCCGGAGGCAACCTGGCGCAGATCCTGGAGAACATAGCAGGAACTATTCGGGAAAGAACCCGTATCAAAGGGGAGATTAAGACCCTCACCGCCCAGGGGCGTATCAGCGGTCTGGTGATCGGTTTCCTTCCGGTGGGGCTGCTTTTCGCACTGCTGATCATAAATCCCGGTTATATATCAACCATGCTCGACACTTCCCTGGGATGTATACTCCTGGGTATCGCCTTTGGCTCGGAATTGCTGGGGGCCTTCATCATATCGAGGATCGTAAAGATTGATTATTAAGCTGAAAGCGACCAACATGAAGGGGTGAAAAAGTGGAGCTCCTGTTGGCAGGTTTGGTGTTTACCGCGCTGTTCACGGCGGGGCTGGCTGTGAGCGGTCAGGTATGGGGAGAACGGGCGGCGGTGATAGCTCGTCTGGAAGAGTATACCGAGGATGTCAACCTGGATCCCGTAACCGAGCACCTGAACAAACCCTTTTCGCAGCGGGTTATCCGACCCATGTGGGACCGCCTGCAGAATCTGGGCAAACGCCTCTCCTCACCGGAAAGAAAAAAAATGTATCAGAAAAAACTGGTCGCCGCAGGCATGCCATACGGGCTGGATGCGGAGGGGCTGGTGGTTCTGAAGTATGCCTTTATGTGCGCGTTGGCCCTGGCCGGCTTGTTTCTGGTAAACGTAACTGCGGCCGCAGCCCTGGGGATTGTGGGCTACCTCGTACCGGACGTAATGCTGAATGCCTGGAAGAACGAACGCCAAAACAAGATCCTGAAGGATCTTCCCGATATACTGGATATGCTGAGCGTAAGTGTGGAAGCAGGCCTCGGTTTCGACGCCGCTCTGCAGAGGGTGGTGGAGAAAATCAAGGGACCGTTGTCCGAAGAGTTTCGGCAGGCTCTCAATGAAATAAAACTTGGCAAACCCAGGCGTGAAGCATTAAAGGACCTGGCGGCCAGGGTGGAAGTCGATGATGTTTCAACATTTATCAGCTCGCTGATCCAGGCGGACCAGTTGGGGGTAAGCATTGCCAATGTCCTGCGGGTACAAGCGGATCAGGTCCGGGAAAAACGGAGACAGCGGGCCGAGGAAAAGGCCCAGAAGGCCCCGATCAAGATCCTGATACCCCTGGTATTCTTTATCTTTCCCGCGATTTTCGTAATCCTGTTGGGACCGGCACTAATCCAGTTTGTCGATGCCTTTAAGTGAAACCGGGTTGGAAAGGAGAAGCACGCTGCAATAATGCGACATACAAGGAAGGACTCTGAAAATCCAAAGTGCGGAGGGGGCAGTGCTTGGCAGTGAAACCGTCTGAGATCACCGAAATCGAGGTTGCCAGAGGATTCTGGTCGCGTTTCCGCGGTTGGATGGGCAGGAAACCGCTGCCGGGTACGGCCCTTCTTATATACCCGTGTTCTTCCGTGCATACCTTCTTCATGCGTACGGCTATTGACGTTGTTTTCCTGAACTCCGACGGTCTGGTCGTAAAACTGATTGAAGAAATGAGGCCCTGGAGGGTATCTCCGATTGTGCTTAAGGCAGTCGCAGTTCTGGAGATGTTGGCGGGGGACGCACGGAAATCGGGGATCCGGGAGGGGGAAAGGCTCCCCAGCCCGTTGGCGGAACTGACCGGTACGTATTTCGGCTGACACCCCGACTTGCCCAAGCCGCTCAAATCCCCTGTGGTTTACAATTCGGTCAGCGGGGTTGGAAGCAACTTACCAATCAGGGCGGCCAAAAAAGCACGCTCCTTTTTGAGGGAACATTCCACAGTTCGACTCCCCGGAAGTCACCGCATCAATTCGTCTCGTATTGCTACACCCCCAGGATATCCCCAGGGATGACATAATGTAAAATATTTGACAATTAATTTTACGGAAACGAAAATATAGATAGGGGGAGGGGGAGCTATGCCTTGTAGAAGGTATGTCCTGTATATGGCATGGAGTCCGGACAAATACCGGATGGGGATATCTGCCATTCCTCGGGTTGACTTTTCCTACCTGCAAAACACCGAGGGCTATCAAGGCATGGCATTTCTTTCGCCGCCTTTGCCCCTGGCCTTGTGCGAATACCTGATGGCCGTATTCTCCACCCAGCAGGAGCGCGTCGGAAAACCTTATCGAAACCTGAAGATTCCTTTCGTTAAAAGGTCGAAAAATTATCCCCACTCCATCCTGCGGTACAAGTTCAAACAGGTAAAAAAACTGCTGGAAAGATACGGTGACGATTACCTGGCACATGAACCCGTCATCTTCAACGGCGAAGGAGAGCCTGTCGACTACTTCACCCTTCACCAGTATGAAGATATAGTCGAGTTCATCCTGCAGGGGAAAATCTTGTTCCTCCGCGAGATACAGCGTCTCCTCCAGGACCAGGGATTGGCATTGGATGACCTGGAGGTCATACTCCATCTGTTGACGCTAAAAGGGCAGGTAGTAAGGGTTCCCAGCGTAAAATGGACGGCCAACGGCGCCGTGGCCTGTAACCGCTGCGGCCAGCAGTATCGGGTGGTTAAGGCCTTTTGTAACGAAGGACAGAAAGAGTGCTATTATTGTCAGGAGTGCTTGATGCTGGGCGAATCCAAACCGTGCGAGGCGCTTTACGCCGCGCCGGCGAGGGTTAGGCCGGAGGAGAGGATGGTATCAAGCATCCGGCTCAATCTGGACATATCCTTCAGCCAGGCACAGTACGAGGCTTTTGAAGCCCTGGCACGCTTTGTGCGCAGAGACAGCCTTAACGAATGCCTGGTATGGGAGGCCTGCGGAGCCGGCCGCCCGGAAACTGTTTTCGGGGCCGTGCGCGAGGTCCTGAAAAGAGGAGGCAGGGTGCTTTTTGGAGTGCCCCGCCGTGATGTCCTCGATGACCTGGTTTCAAGGTTGGAGAGGGCTTTCCCCGGGGTCAGTGTTGAGGTGCGCTACGGCAGGCCTCGTTCCAATAATTCAAAAAACAGCGATATAGTACTGGCTTCAACCCACCACGCGCTCAAGTTTTATTCGAGTTTCGATCTGGTGGTACTGGATGAGAGTGATGCCTTTCCTTACCGGGCCAATCCCATACTGATAAACGCACTGCACCGCGCCAAAAAGAAGGAAGGCAAGCTGATATATATAACCCCTACCCCGGCGCCGGATATTTACGCGCGCGCCCAACGCGGGGAAATCAAGGTTGTGCAGATACCCATCCGCCAGCACGGCCACCCTTTGGTTATACCCCGGGTTGTTCTGGAAAAGGACATTATCCTGGAAGATAAGCTTTCGGATAAGGTGGTTCAGCTGATAAGGGAAAGCATTGAAGAAGACCAGGCCCAGGTTCTGGTAGTGGTGCCCAACGGGTATTTGTCCGGTCGTGTGGGAGATCTGCTGTTACCACGGCTTGAGGCGCTTAACCTTCAGGGTCTTAAGGAGCGGCCAATAATATATACCGGAGCCCACGATCCCGAAAGGGATAAAAAGGTTGATGCATATTTCCGTGGTGAAGCCAATATCCTGATTACTACCGGGTTAACCGGGCGGGGGGATTTGGCTCCCA
>JAKOVY010000148.1 GCA_029781825.1 Bacillota bacterium
ATCTTATGCCCGTCCCCAGTTGTTTCTGGTACAGGGACCGATGGAAGGCTTCCAGGGCATGGAGTATTCGGGGCTGATCTTTTTCACCGACGAGGTGTTCAACCCCAGATTTAATGAACAGCGCCGGGCCTATTTGGTGGCTCATGAGATAGCACACCAGTGGTGGTATGACATGGTGGGCAACAACCAGCTGCAGGAGCCGTGGCTTGATGAGGGGTTGGCCAGCTGGTCAGCCCGCAAGTACCTGGAAAAGGTTGAATACCGTTCCGTACAGGGGCGCTCAGGGAAGACGCTGGTGGATCTGGAAAAAGCCCTGACCGAAATTCATTCCAAGAACACTTACCTGGATACTGCGTACCAGGGAGGAGAGAGTTTTTGGCTGCAGTTGGAGGAGGAGTTGGGAGAGGGGCTGGTGCTGAAGGTACTTCGGAGCTATCTGGCAGCCTACAAATTCCAAACCGCTACCACCGAAGACCTGCGCCGGATCATCTCCCAGCACTCCCGGACCCCCATGGAGTCCTTTTTTAAGAGATGGTTTTCAAATCATTAAGATGAGATGGCTGCCGGACGGCTAAGCCCTAATTGACAATAGAGGCATATTTTCTTACGATGGATAAAGCTTGGTTTGCGTTTTGCTGGTCGACTACCAGGGTGATTAAATAGGCATGGCTCTCCAGAGGTTCGGTGATCGGCCATCCGGTTGGCTGACCCTCCATGTCGGTAACTGTTTGCATCAACTGAGCAACGCCGGCGGCGTAGGACCGCAGTGAATCATCACCGGGTAAGCTCAGCTTGGGGATTCTCTCAATTTCTACCGAGCGGAAACCGGCTTCTTTCAGTTCTCGTGCGGCCTGTTCCGCCCGCGCCAAACTGTTGTAGTAAGATAGGATAGCCCGTTGGCCGGGAGCAAGATGCATCTTTTTTCCCCCTTGATAGTATTGAGATTGACTCCGACTGCAGATGGGGTTCAGGGGATCCCCGGTAAAAGGCGGCTCGGCACTATCGGTTTGAACCGCCCGCAAACGGTGAAATATTATTGTCAACTACGAATAATTTGCCCTCAAACCCGGGAGATAAAACATATGAGACGGAAATGTGGCCGGCAGCCTCGCCGCAAGGCATATATCAGGGGGGCTTGAATTCGAACCCGGGTGTTGACGGACATGGTCAGATGAGTTGGGGAACTGGGAGGAATTCTATGTGAACTTTATCGAGGACATTAAGCGTCAGTTGCGTGAAGCCATTGACGAGGCCTTGGAGAAGCTGCGAAATAATCAGGAACTGGCATACTCAAATATTCCCGACTATGTTATTGAAGTACCCCGGGAGAGGAATCACGGGGATTTTGCCGCCAATGTGGCCATGATGATGGCCCGGGAAGCCAGAATGGCTCCCCGCAAGATCGCCGAATTGATCGCGGACCGTCTGTCGCTTGACCGATCCCTGGTTCGGAAAGTCGAAGTGGCGGGAGCCGGGTTCATTAACTTTCACCTCAATTCGGACTGGGTTTATTCAGTGCCGCCGGTAATCCTGGCCATGGGTGACGACTTCGGCAAGGCGGTAAGAAAGAACGGTAAAAAGGTACAGGTGGAATTCGTCAGTGCCAATCCCACCGGTGACCTGCATATGGGCAATGCCCGGGGCGGCGCCATTGGAGATACGCTCGCCAACATCCTTGATGCCTGCGGGTATGAGGTGGAGAGGGAGTTTTATATCAACGATGCCGGAAATCAGATAGAACTCTTCGGGGCCTCATTGGAGGCCCGCTACCTGGAACTGCTGGGCGAGCCGTTCAGCATGCCTGAATCCGGCTATATGGGGCAGGATGTTATCGATACCGTAAAAGAAGCCATAGTCGAATTCGGGGATTGTCTGCTGGAACTCAATTCCGATGACCGGCGGTGGAAGTTGACGGGGTTTGCCCTGGAACGAAGGATTGAGTATATCAAAAAGAGCTTGAGCCGTTTTGGGATTGAGTACGATGTTTGGTTCGCGGAGAGTACCCTTCATGAATCCGGCGAGGTTGAAGCGGTGATAGAAGAGCTTTCTGACAAAGGTTATATTTATGAAATGGATGGTGCCAAATGGTTTAAGTCAACGCTCTTCAAAGATGAAAAGGACGAGGTCGTTATAAGGAACAACGGGGTTCCCACCTATTTTGCTGCGGATATCGCTTATCACCGCAACAAGTTTCAGCGGGGATTCGACTGGGTGATTAACGTATGGGGCGCCGATCACCACGGACATGTAGCCCGCATGAAGGGCGCCATTGAAGCTCTGGGATATGATCCGGATCGGTTGGATGTGGTACTGATGCAGTTGGTCAGGCTTTATCGCGGCGGGGAGATTGTGAGGATGTCGAAGCGAACCGGAACCCTGGTTACCCTGGATGAGCTGATTGATGAGGTTGGCAAGGATGCGGCTCGGTTCTTTTTTGTTATGCGCAGCCCGGACAGCCATCTGGATTTTGACCTGGATCTGGCCAAGAAGGAGGGGCAGGAGAATCCGGTTTATTATGCCCAGTATGCCCATGCCAGGATATGCAGCATCCTGCGGCAGAGCCGGGCCCAGGGCATCAAATTCCCGCGGGTGGAGGATACGGATCTCCATGTCTTAAAAGAACCGGAAGAACTGGAGCTGTTGCGGAAACTGGCCGAGTTCCCTGACGAGGTCAGAATTGCCGGCAGGACCCTGGCGCCGCAGAGGATCCCCCACTATGTACTCGACCTGGCGGGTCTCCTGCACAGCTTTTACAATCATCACCGGGTTATAATTGATGATGAAAAGCTCCGGGATGCCAGGTTGATATTGATGCAGGCGGTGAGAATAACTATAAAGAATGCCTTGACCATGATCGGAGTGAAGGCTCCGGAGAGGATGTAGGATATAACCCGGGGCTTTTACACAGAACCCTGTGTTTGGCTCCTGAAGGAGGGAAATAATTTCTTTCGGATTAATTATTAGAGGAGTGACATGCTTGGAGGAGGCGATGGTTGATGGAAAAAAAGAGTGAGGCCGACTGGGCCTACGCTATCATCGCGGAAAAAGGAGGCCCGGTTTTCTACCGCGACCTGGTCGAAGAGATCATTGAACGTATGAATAAACCCAAGGATCCCAAGACTATGGCTTCGATTTACACCAGGATCAATCTCGATAATCGGCTTAACCATATTGGCGAAGGTTACTGGGTTCTGAGAGAAGAATAATAGTTTCAAACAGGAGGTTGGATTTTAATGAAGATAATCTGGTTGGGGCACGCTTCTTTCCTGATTGAAACCGGAGCGACCCGCATTGTAACCGACCCGTTTGATGAAACCACCGGGTATCGTATTCCAAGTATTTCAGCCGACCTGGTCACAGTAAGCCATGATCACTATGATCATAATGCGGTGGATTGGGTTGCGGGAGAACCCCGGATTGTGTCTTCTCCCGGGCAAACCCGTTTCCAAGAGGTTGAGATTCTTGGGGTTCCCAGTTTTCATGACAAGGAAAAAGGCAGGCTGAGAGGGAGAAACACCATATTTGTGATAAAGGCCGAAGGCTTGACCGTATGCCACCTTGGGGACCTCGGGCACCTGCTCGAACCCGATCAGCTGGAAGCGATAGGCAAGGTTGACGTTCTTCTCGTGCCGGTGGGAGGGACCTACACCATAACCGCCGACGAAGCGGTAAAGCTTGTGGCAGCCGTGAAGCCGCGAGTTACCGTTCCCATGCACTTTAAAGCCCCGCCCTGTACCATCAACGTAGCACCGTTGGAAGATTTTACCCGGCACTATGAACGGGTTGCCAAACTTCCGTATTTGGAAATATCGAGGGAAGAAATGGCGTCACTGCCCGAGGTGGTTGTCCTGGATTATTCTTATATTTGACCGCTGAAGCATAAGTAGCTACAATGCCAAGTGTATTGTTGTTGGGATTATTGAAAGCGAGGGACTTGTTTTGCCAAAATTCATATTTGTAACCGGTGGTGTTGTCTCTTCATTGGGGAAAGGAATAACGTCTGCCTCTCTCGGTCGACTGCTTAAGAGCCGGGGGTTAAAAGTGGCTCTGCAGAAATTTGATCCCTATATAAATGTGGACCCGGGGACCATGAGTCCCTACCAGCATGGGGAGGTTTTTGTCACCGAGGATGGAGCTGAAACCGATCTGGATGTGGGGCACTATGAGAGATTCATCGATGAGAACATGCCCCGGCATGCCAATGTCACCACGGGCCAGATTTACAAAAGCGTGCTCGATAAAGAACGACGCGGAGACTACCTGGGGCAGACGGTTCAGGTTATTCCTCACATCACCAATGAGATCAAGGAACGGATAACTCAGGTCCAGAATTTCTCGCAGGTGGATGTAGTGATCTCCGAGATTGGGGGAACGGTGGGGGACATCGAATCCCTGCCCTTTTTGGAAGCCATTCGCCAGCTTAAAAGTGATTTGGGCAAGGAGAATGTGCTCTACATACATGTGACCTTGATTCCCTTTATCAAAGCTGCCGGTGAGTTAAAAACCAAACCGAGTCAGCACAGCGTGAAGGAACTCCGCAGTATCGGGATCAATCCCGATATTTTGGTGTGTCGCACGGAAAGGGAGCTTTCAAGTGAAATCAGGGCCAAATTGGCGCTCTTCTGCGATGTTGAAGAAAATGCGGTTATTCAATGTATCGATGCCAAATCCATCTACGAAGTCCCTTTGATCCTGGCTGAAGAAGGTTTGGACAACATTGTAATCAAGATGCTGGGGCTGACGTGTAACGATGGTGACCTGAAGGACTGGCGGGAGCTGGTTCACAGGATAAACAATCCCAAGGGACGGGTAACCATCGGTCTCGTAGGCAAGTATGTCAAGCTGCAGGATGCCTATCTCAGCGTGGTTGAAGCTCTCCACCACGCCGCGATCCACTACCAGGAAATGGTTGATATCAAGTGGATTTGCGCCGAGGACCTGGAAGGGGACCGCACAGAACTGCTGGAGGGTTTGGACGGTATCCTGGTTCCCGGAGGATTCGGGGAGCGCGGCATTGAGGGCAAGATAGCGGCGGCGAGTTATGCCCGGAAGAATCGAATTCCATTCCTGGGGATATGCCTGGGCATGCAGTGCGCGGTTATCGATTTTGCCCGGAATGTCTGCAACATGGAGGGAGCCAACAGCTCCGAGTTTGATCCCGATACCCCTTACCCGGTGATAGATCTCATGGCCGAACAGACCACAGTAGCCGAAAAAGGCGGTACCATGAGATTAGGAAAGTACCCCTGCAAGTTGCTCCCCGGTACCAAAGCCATGGAGGCTTACGGCCAGGAGGAGATTGTGGAAAGACATCGTCACCGCTACGAGTTCAGCAACCAGTATAGAGAACGGCTTGCGGCCGGCGGCTTGAAGATCAGCGGTGTTTCGCCGGACGAAAAGCTGGTGGAAATCATTGAACTGCCGGACCATCCGTGGTTTGTAGCCTGCCAATTCCATCCGGAGTTTAAGTCGCGGCCCAACCGCCCGCATCCTCTTTTCCGGGATTTCGTTGGCGCCGCTCTGAAAAACAGGAAGTAGAAAAGTGAGCCCAAGGACAAGGGGTTCGGCTGCCGCTTAACCGAACCCCTGTTTTTTTGTGTATTCCCGGCTCTAACTCGAATGATTATCGCCGCTTTAGCGGGCAGTTGTCGCGGTTAAATTAGTTCCACCACGGTAGCACAGGCGGGACCGCCGCCGGCGCAGAGCGAGGCTACCCCGTATTTTACGCCCCGTCTTCTCATTTCATGAACCAGGGTAATTATCAGGCGCACACCCGTCTGGCCCACCGGATGCCCCAATGAAATACCGGAGCCGTTGACGTTGATGATGCTCTTGTCGATCTTCAATTCACGGTTGCAGGCAATTACCTGAGCGGCAAAGGCTTCGTTCAATTCCCACAAACCGATATCTTCTTTGGTCAGCCCTGCGTACTTCAAGGCTTTTTGCACCGCCGGCACTACCCCGATACCCATGATTTTGGGATCAACTGCGGCCGAAGCTGTGCTTACGATTTTCGC
The DNA here is from genome assembly GCA_029781825.1 of Bacillota bacterium. Taxonomy (GTDB): domain Bacteria; phylum Bacillota; class Syntrophomonadia; order Syntrophomonadales; family DTU052; genus DTU052. The sequence continues at coordinate 6,018 of JAKOVY010000148.1, forward strand.
CATCGGTTTGAGTCCCAGTTCCGCGGCCTTTTCACGGTGCGTAAGTATCATGGCTGCACCCGCATCGTTCAGCCCGGAAGCGTTTCCGGCTGTTACCGTCCCATCTTTCTTGAAAGCCGGCTTCAGCTTCGATAAAGACTCCATATTGGTGTCGGCACGAGGGTGTTCGTCGACCTCAAATATCACGGTCCCCTTTTTGGTTTTAACCTCAACCGGCACGATCTCCTCTTTGAATTTGCCTTCCGCAATGGCGGCGCACGCGCGCTGGTGGCTCATTAACGCCCATTCATCCTGTTCCTCGCGGCTGATATTATACATCTCCGCCAGGTTTTCGGCGGTAATCCCCATATGATAGTCGTTGAAAGCGTCGATAAGTCCGTCGTAAAGCATCTGATCGAGCAGTTTGGCGTCGCCCATCCTGAGCCCCTGGCGGACTTTCGGCAGCATATATACGCAGTTGCTCATGCTCTCATAGCCGACAACCATGCCCACATCGATCTTGTTTAAAAGGATCTCCTGACAGATGATTTCCGTAGCCCGCATCGATGAGGGGCACTGCTGGTTGATAGTGAGAGCCACGGTTTCCACCGGACATCCGATCCCCAGGCACACCTGACGCCCGGTATTGCCTTTATTGCCGCCCTGGTAAACATGACCGGCTGCCACTTCATCAATCAGATCAGGTTTGATCCCCGTCTTTTCAAGGACTCCTTTGCCGGCTGCTATGCCCAGCTCGACGGCGCTGAAACTGCTGAGACTTCCCATATAATCGCCGATTGCGGTTCTAACCCCACCTATGATAACAACTTCTCTCATCCTTTAACCTCCTCTGAACTGTATGATCCGGTGTAGTTGAAACTGGCCGAATAATCACCTCCTGCCTGCGAATACACATGTTTCCGGTCTGAGGGATAGATCTGTTGACGTTTGCGAGGTCGCATGCGGATGGTTGCAGTTGAGGCCGTATGATAACGAGTTGATACCGTTGATTGTTGCTGCGGCTGTTTCTGATTATTGGCGACCAGTGTATAAAACTATTCGACTTCTGGTGATCATTTCCTGCAACAGCAATTTTACGTTAACGGAATTGTTTCTGCCCGGGATCAACCAAGGTATAATAATTCTTAGGTTGGGGTTTGTAATTTTGATGGAAAGCGAAGGAAGCCATGATGAGTGTTAGAGTTGTAGAACTGTCACAAGCAGATGAGTACGATCGATTTGTATCCGGCCATCCCAAAGGGCATATACTCCAGACTCGGGAATGGGGTGAAGTCAAGCGGAGCATGGGATGGGTGCCCCTGCCGGTGGCGTTGTATGAAAACGGGCGCATAAGGGGGGCCATCCTCGTTCTCAAGCGCAGGCTGCCCATACCGGGAATGAATAAATCGATCTTTTATGCTCCGCGGGGACCGGTGGCAGATATTGATGATTACGACCTCCTGGACCGCCTGTTTAAGGGGGTACGTGATCTGGCCAGGGCCCAGGGAGCGATTTTTCTCAAGATTGATCCGGATATTGAGAGTTCCAATGAAGCCTTCAGGGATTACCTGATATCACGGGGCTTCAGGAAAACCACCACCGCCGAAGGTTTTGAGGGGGTCCAGCCCACCTATGTCTTCCGCCTGGACATTACCCCCGATGAGGAGCAGCTCCTGGAACAGATGGCGTCAAAAACCCGATACAATATTCGGCTGGCGCAGAGAAAAGGAGTAGTTGTACGCCAGGCTTCCGACAAGCAGGATCTGGCAGAGTTTTACCGGATATTACAGGAAACCGCGGAAAGGGATCGTTTCCTCATACGTGATTACAGCTATTTCGAGGTGATTTGGGAGCAACTGGTGGAGCGGGGCAGGGCCAGACTGTTTATGGCCGAGTATCAGGGGCGGTACATTGCCGGCACTCTGGCGTTTATACTGGGAGACAAGGCCTGGTACATCTATGGAGCATCCAGCAATGAACACCGCAACGTAATGCCCAACTACCTTTTGCAGTGGACCATGATCAAGTGGGCCCGGGAAAACGGATGTACCCTGTACGATTTTCGAGGGGTTTCCGGTGACCTGTCGCAGGACAACCCCCTGTACGGACTGTATCGCTTCAAAAAGGGGTTTGCCGCCACCTTTACCGAGTTTATCGGGGAGTGGGATCAGGTTTATTCTCCCCTTTTTTACTGGCTATGGACGCAGGTGCTGCCCGTCTACTATAAGGCCGTCAGGTGGGTCATACGTTGGAGGAAGAGGCTGAACCATGACTGAATTGCCTACCAATACGGACAAATGGATAGAAGTAGATTTGGACGCAATCGGGCACAACCTGAGGGAGATAAGGCGGATTATGCAGCCCGGAACCCGGCTTATGGCCGTGGTCAAGGCCAATGCCTACGGATTGGGAGCAGTACCGGTGGCTGGGGAGCTGGTAAGGCTTGGGGTGGACCTGCTGGGAGTTACTTTCTTAAGGGAAGCCCTGCAGTTAAGATACAACGGGATAGATGAAGATATTATGGTATTTTCGCCGCTGCTGCCTCAAGAATACCCGACGGCGATTGACCATAATATTATAGTGTCGGTCGGTTCCGCAATGGATCTGTCCCTGGTGGAAAAAGCCGCAGCCGAGGCGGGCAAAAGAGCACGGGTTCACATAAAAATTGATACCGGCCTGGGAAGGTTTGGCCTGGAACCCGACGAAGCGGAACCGGTGATCAGGGATGCCGATGCCAGTGAATTAATAGACCTGGAAGGCATTTATACTCATTTTGCCGCCGGGGTTGAAGATGCCTATACCGTTAAACAGTTTAACCGCTTTCATTCTTTGCTGGACAGCCTTGAAAAGCAGGGCATAAGTATACCCTTGCGCCACTGTTGCAGCAGCAGTTCTTTTTTGCGGCACCCGCATATGCATCTCGATATGGTGAGGCTTGGCACCGTATTATACGGCCAGTTTCCGGCGGGGAAGGTGATGCCTGGAGTAAACTTAAGGGAATGCTTCCGTTTTAAGGCCCGGATAGCGGCGGTTCGTTATTTCAAACGCGGCAGCTATCTGGGTTATTACCGCACCTACCGTCTCCCGCATGACAGCAGGGTAGCTGTAATTCCTGTCGGATTGGTGGATGGCTTCGGGGTTGAAGCCGTTCCTAAGCCTGCAGATGTTATCGACCTCATAAAGATGGGGATCAAACTGTTGGCCTCTTACTTTAATCTTAACCGAACCGCCTTAACCGCCACTATCAACGGAAGGCCTGTATATATCCGGGGGAAGGTATTTATGCAGTTCTGCCTGGCCGAGATTCCTCCCGGGTTGGAGGTCAGCCCCGGAGATGAGGTGGAACTGCCGGTTAAGAGAACCCTGGCATCCCTGGCAGTGCCGCGTTCTTACCTGCGAGAAGGGCGGAGCCGGACAGATGATAACGACATGCAACCGGGGCTGGAGCCGGGCTTTGGCGGGATAACCGGGGAGAGCATGTAGCGGCATCAAATTATTTTATCGCCGGGAAGGAAATTAAATACAGTTATTGAATCTGTTAGAATAGCACGAATGCTGCTGGAGGTATGTAGGAATGGGGTACAGGGTACTGGTGGTAGACGACCAAAAAGGGGTTCGGCGCCTGTTGGAAGAGCTGTTCAAAAAAGAGGGTTACGAGGTTAATGTGGCTGTTGACGGGCGCGACAGCATCGAGAAGGTAAAGGCCAACACCCCTGATATCATACTAATGGACATGAAAATGCCCAACATGAACGGCCTGGAGGCATCGGAAGAGATCATTAAGTATGACAGCAACATACCCATCATAATGATGACTGCTTACGGGGAGATGGAGATTGTACAGAAGGCATTGGAAGTAGGAGTCAGACAGTATATCACGAAGCCGTTTGACATCATAGACTTAAGAAATCTTGTGCGCTCAGTATTGGAACAAAACACGGCCGAGTAAACGGCCGGCACCATGATTTAACATGTTTATCACAAAACGACCTGGTAAAATAGAATTAAGAGCGTAAGATGTGGATTCAAACAGGTAAAGCGTTTTCACTGTAAAGATGACAAATATTCGGCAACCGGGGTAAAATAAGGAGGATAACAATGGCATTAGTACCGATGACGGAACTGTTGGCTAAAGCAGAGGCAGGAAAATACGCAGTCGGAGCTTTCAACGCCAACAATATGGAAATAGTTCAGGCTATCGCTATGGCCGCAGAAAAAGAGAAGGCTCCGGTTATAATGCAGGCCAGCCAGGGGGCGATCAAGTACGCCGGCTTGGATTACATAATAGGTATGGTTAAAATAGCCGCCGAAAGTACGCGGGTTCCTATTGCGCTGCATCTGGATCACGGGACCAGTTTTGAACAGGTGGTAAGATGCATACGGGGCGGCTTTAGTTCGGTAATGTTTGACGGTTCTCAATTACCCCTGGAAGAGAACATCCGCATAACCAAAAAGGTGGTTGAAATCGCCCGACCCATAAATGTATCGGTAGAAGCCGAACTGGGGAAGATCGGTGGTACAGAAGATGATATCAGTGTCAAAGAAAGCCTTTTCACCGATCCCTATGAAGCCGAGGTTTTCGTGAAGGAAACCGGAGTAGATGCATTGGCGGTGGCGATCGGTACCGCTCACGGGCAGTATAAAGGCGAGCCCAAACTGGATTTTGAACGCCTGAAGAAGATCCGGGAATTGGTGAACATACCTATTGTTCTGCACGGTTCTTCCGGGGTGCCCGATGAGGCGATCACTAAAGCCATCAGCCTGGGGGTGCGAAAGGTCAATATTGACACCAATATCCGGGAGGCTTTCGTTGCCAGGTTAAGACAGGAGATAGAAAATAATCCTGCCGAAATTGATCCGCGCAAGCTGTTGGGACCGGGCAGGGATGCCGCAGTCGAGCTCATTCGTGAGAAGATAAGGCTGTTTGGCAGCTCTGGAAAGGCTTAGCCGCTGAGAGAAGCAAGCCTGGATTCACTTCGTCGGACATTGTAGTCTGCTCAACATACCGTTATTAACGGCGCCTGTGGCAAGCATGTTCCGATCACTGGATCACCAAAAAATGCAGCAGGAGGATACTATGAAGATATTCATCGACTCGGCTAACATCGAGGAGATTCGCGAAATCAACGATCTGGGATTTCTGGCCGGGGTCACGACCAATCCCACCCTGGTGGCCAAAGAGAAGGGCGATTTTCACCAGTTGGTGCGGCAGATCTGTGACATAGTTGACGGCCCGGTTAATGCCGAACCTCTGGGGGTATCCTTCAATGAAATGATTAACGAGGGCCAGGCCTTGGCCAACCTTCATCCCAATGTCGTAGTCAAGATACCGTTGTGTGAAGACGGTTTGCGGGCTATCAGATACCTTTCCCAACTGGGAATCAAGACCAATGCCACCCTGGTGTTCTCTGCCAATCAAGCCCTGCTGGCGGCCAGAGCCGGAGCCAGCTACATCAGTCCTTTTGTGGGGAGGCTTGATGACGCCGGGAACGACGGCCTTCATGTTCTGGCGGAGATTGTTAACATCCTGGACCAGTATGCGGTAAATACTGAGATTATTGCCGCCAGCATCAGGCACCCGATGCACGTTACGGAAGCGGCAAAGATTGGGGCTCACATTGCCACCATACCTTATAAGGTTATAAAAGCCATGATCAGGCATCCCCTGACCGATTTGGGGATAGAAAAGTTTGTTGAGGATGGGAAGAAGCTGTTAGGTTAAGATCTGATAGGAGTGTGTTTGGTGGAGAGGGAATTAGCACTGGAATTGGCTCGTGTTACCGAAGCGGCTGCACTGGCTGCAGCCCGGTGGCTGGGGCGCGGGGACAAGGAAGCCGCAGATGATGCTGCGGTTACCGCCATGCGCGTCATGTTTGACACGGTTCAGTTTGACGGAATTGTAGTTATCGGGGAAGGGGAGATGGATGAAGCCCCCATGCTCTACATTGGAGAAAAAGTGGGCATGGGAGTGCCTCCGCTGGTCGATGTGGCAGTTGATCCCCTGGAGGGGACCAATATAGTGGCCAAAGGCGGAACCGGAGCACTGGCGGTTTTGGCCGTTGCTCCCCGAGGGGCTCTGCTTCACGCCCCCGATATGTATATGGAAAAGATCGCCGTCGGTCCTCGCTGCAAAGGCAGAGTCAGCCTTGAAGTACCGGTGAGGGAGAACCTCCACGAAGTGGCCAAAGCCCTGGATAAGTCCATCCGTGAAGTGACCGTGGTTATACTGGACCGGCCCCGGCATCAGCAGTTGATAGAAGAGGTGCGGAGTACGGGCTGCCGGATCAAGCTCATATCCGACGGGGACGTATCTCCTGCCGTGGCGGCGGCTTATGAGGATTCGGGAGTCGACGTCTTGCTGGGAATCGGAGGCGCGCCCGAGGGTGTTATATCGGCGGCCGCTCTCCGTTGTATGGGGGGAGATTTTCAAGGGAGGCTCTGGCCCGAGGACGAAAGCGATGTTGAGCGTGCAAAATCCATGGGCATAACTGACATCAACCGTATACTAACCATCGATGACCTGATTAAGACGGAGGATGTTTTCTTTTCCGCTACCGGGATAACCGATGGAGACCTTCTGCGCGGGGTCAGGTATTTTTCGGGTAAAGCCGTAACTCACACCCTGGTAATGAGGGGTCTTTCAGGAACGATAAGGTATATCCAGGCCACCCACCAGCTTGATAAAAAGCCTCTTTTCAAGGATAATAAGATAAGGGTTCGACTTTAGAAATTATAATGATGCCAAGAAACGGTCAGTCGGCGAAGAAACACCACGTATTCCTGCAGCGGAAATCCTTTCAGGATTTCCGCCCTGGTTCTCATTTTCAGTCTAATTTCCGGCCTATGGTTTTGGCATACCTTTTCGGTGAGCCCTCTTGCCTTTGTGACCTGTACCAGTATAGTAGGGAGTATTGTTGGTGAGAATCTATTCTGAGTTACCACGATCCTGTCTGAATCAAATGGAGCCGATTATGCGATAACCTCATTCTGTAATTCCCCATAAGAAAGGAATTGGATAATCTCAGGGTTTTCCTTTTGCATCGGATATCAAACCAAGTACCTCTTGTTTCAACGGAGGCATTGATGCGTAACCCTATGGTCAGATTCTGGATATTATTGCTGTAACGCAGAACACGGCATAAAAATAACCGGACTTGAGAATAACCGCTACCCAAGAGAGGAGGAAATTTGCTTGAACCTTGCAGACCTAGAGAACAAAACCATGGTGGAGCTGTACCAGATTGCCAAGGAATTGAACCTTGTCGGTTTTTACAAGCTTCGCAAAAAAGAACTGGTTTTCGAAATCATGAAAGCCCTTACCCACTCCAACGAACTGCTGTCAGCATCGGGAATTCTGGAGGTATTGCCTGACGGCTACGGATTTCTAAGGCCCTTTGCCTACGTTCCCAGCCAGGACGACATCTATGTTTCACCTTCCCAGATCCGCAAGTTTGACCTGAAAACTGGAGACAAGGTAGCCGGTCAAGTTAGACCGCCCAAGGATAATGAACGGTTTTTTGCCTTGCTCAAGGTGGAATCGGTCAACGGATTCTCACCGGATGAAGCTTCGAAGCGGATTTATTTTGATGCTCTGACCCCCCTGCATCCCGACGAAAGGATTCGCCTGGAGACAGAATCCAGCGAACTTGGCACCCGTATGATCGATCTGGTCTGTCCGGTGGGCAAAGGCCAGCGGGGTCTGATTGTGGCTCCGCCCAAGGCCGGAAAGACGGTTTTGCTGCAGAAGATTGCCAATGCCATCACCAAGAACCATCCCGAGATAGAATTAATGATCCTGCTCATTGATGAGCGTCCGGAAGAGGTAACTGATATGCAGCGGTCAGTCAATGCCGAGGTTACAGGTTCCACCTTCGATGAACCGCCGGAAAATCATGTCAAGGTCGCGGATATGGTTCTCGAGAGAGCCAAACGCCTGGTGGAACACAAACAGGATGTGGTCATCCTGCTGGACAGCCTCACCCGGCTGGCTCGGGCTCACAACCTCGTCGTACCGCAGAGCGGCAGAACTCTGTCGGGAGGTCTGGATCCGGCCGCCCTCCATAAACCCAAAAGGTTTTTCGGAGCCGCTCGCAACATAGAAGAAGGGGGAAGCCTGACCATTCTGGCAACCGCCCTCGTGGAAACCGGCTCCCGGATGGATGAGGTGATATTTGAAGAATTCAAGGGAACCGGCAACTGGGAATTGGTTCTGGATCGCCGTCTGTCCGAAAGAAGGCTCTTTCCGGCGATAGACCTTAAACGTTCAGGGACCAGAAAGGAAGAACTGCTGATGACCAAAGAGGAACTGGAGCTGAACTGGAACCTGCGCCGGATGTTTGCCAACTATGGAACGGTAGAGACTATGGAAGTCATGATTGAGACCCTTCGCAAGACCAAGTCAAACGGTGACCTGCTACGGGTGGCACCCATTGTCTTTTCTGAGAAATGATCCGAAGAAACACGAATATTAAGAACCAACTTTGGCAAAAATAGGGGTGATTGACCCTTATTTTGTTGAAGGTGGTAATAAATGTTAAAAAGAACGGTGTTGCTGGTAATGCTGGCAGCGTTCGCTCTGACCATCTGGCCGTCGTCGGTATTCGCAGGATGGTCTGAGGACAGTTTTGCGCCCAGCAAGGTATCGGTTACCAGCGATAGCCTGGTTAGAAGGTACCTGGTGCAACCGGGTGATACGGTATCGGAGATAGCCCGTTCTATGGGTTTAGATGCCGGTATTATCATGGCCATGAACAACCTGGATGCCAGCAGCGTCATTCTGGAGGGACAATATCTGGACATACCGGGAGATCGGCAGAGGCTGCACCGGGTAAAGGCCGGAGAAAGCATGTGGAAGATCGCGCGGATGTACCAGGTCAGCCTCGATCAGCTCATTGCCGCCAATACCCAGATCAAGAATCCCTCGTTATTGCGGGTGGGAGAAATGGTAAAGATCCCTTCCCATGCCGGCCTGACTGCTGCGGCTATGCATCAACCTTCTCGAGGTCTTCGCGGTCTTTTTGCCTGGCCGGTATTTGGAAGGATAACCTCCGGATACGGCTGGAGGAAGGGTGAATTCCATCACGGCTTGGATATTGCCTGTCCCGCTGGAACCCCAATCCGGGCGGCCCAGGCCGGTGTGGTGGTCTTTTCCGGCACCAAATCGGTTTATGGCAAGACGGTAATCATCCGGCACGCAAACGGCATGGAGACCTTGTATGCCCATAACTCAAAGAACATGGTAAAAGCGGGGCAACAGGTGAAAAAGGGGCAGGTCATTGCCCTGGTAGGAGTAACCGGGCGCACTACCGGACCGCACCTGCATTTCCAGATAAACTACAAAGGGGAAACGTTGAACCCCAGTGAATACTTACGGTAATTACGGTTCTATGGGGTAGCAGGTCCCGTGGTTTTCCCGGCCATGGGACTTGTTGTATTATAGAGCCATAGTATCGTTATCAGAATCCCCCATCGTGAAGGTTTATACTGCGTGGGATTGACCGGCAGATTGATTTAATTGAGTCCGAGAATGAGGCCGGTCATAAGTTTTTGCGGGGAAGGATTTAAGGTTTAGGAGCAGGAGGCTCCGGTGCTTCCGAGGTTGGTACCTGATGATTTCAAAGGCGGAGGGCCAAAGAACCGGAGCAGCTGGGGAGGATTAATGTTCAGTACTTTGTATTCAGACCGGAACGGCAGGATATTCAAGGACGAGCACCTGCTATTCCTGGGACGCAGCGGGCAGCAGTGGGTTGAGGCGGATGAAGAAGATCTGATACCCCTGCCTGCAGGCTCTTCTTTAGTTATGGTTCCCGGCCATTATCCGGTTGGGATCGACCTTGATAATAAGGTGAGCTGCCGTGAAAAGACCCCACGGGGCGGCACGGCGGTGGCTTTAGCCTGCCTCCTGCCCCAGGGGTTCACCCGGACCCTCCTGCCGGCTACCGTTGCTCCCCGGGGCACGGCGGAAATTCCAATTCTCGGCTACACGGCAGTGGCGGGGATGGAAAACCGGGTGATGGCGGCTGCCGTTCCTACCGATGAACAACGCAAATGGCACCCGGAGCACTATAACACCCCGGAGTTGGAGCAGATTGTCGAGTCCCGGCTGGAGCAGTTTCCCAGGAACCGCATCCTGCGCCAGTTGGCGCACTGCAGTCTGCATTATTCATGTTTCACGGCGCAAAATATTTTTTATCGGCGATGGGAGGGCGGAATCCCCACTACCTCCCGGTGCAATGCCCGTTGCCTGGGGTGTATCTCGCGCGGGCATACATCGGTCCCCTCACCTCAGGAAAGGTTGAGGTTCAGGCCGACCGTGGACGAGATTGTGGAGGTGGCCTGTTACCATCTGGAAACGGCTCCGGAAGCAATAGTAAGCTTTGGCCAGGGGTGCGAGGGCGAACCGGCGCTCAATGCCGACCTGATCGCTTCCGCGGTCGAAAAAGTGAGAGGGATTACCGACCGAGGTTGTATAAACCTCAACACCAACGCAGGCTGCACCGTCGGGATAAAGAAGCTGGTGGACGCCGGGTTGGATGCGATTCGGGTGACCTTGCTGTCGGCCCGGGAAGAGGATTATCTGGCCTATCACCAACCGACGGGGTACCAGTTTCGTGACGTCGTATATTCCCTGTCCTATGCTCGCGATAAAGGGGTTTATACATCCATCAACCTCCTTGCCATCCCCGGCTTTAGCGACTCGGAAGAACAGGTGGAGGCGGTGGTCCGGCTGGTTCAAAAGACCGGGGCCCATATGATCCAGCTGCGAAACCTCAATATCGATCCCGACTTATTCTTTGATCGAATCCCGGTTCGTTCCACCGCACTGGGAGTAAGACGGATGATAGACATCCTTAAGGAGGAGGGAATCCGGGTGGCTTCGTATACCCATCCGGCCCGCCGGGGTAAAGGTCTTGATAACAGCACGACCGCCTGAGCATGGCGGGGGTGGTATATCTTAAGTTGTTCAGTACCTTAAAGTGGAATAATGAGGGCTCCAGATGAGTTTGTTCCGAGACCTTCCACCGTAACGCTGAAAGAGGAAGCTAAATATCGTGCTTTTTCATAATTATTGTTTTTTAAGTGGCAAATTGATATAATAATCCTCGCGGCAATTAGAGGATAGGAAGAGGTGAGAACCGTGAAAGATAACATACATCCCCCATACTTTCGGACTACGGTGACCTGCGCATGCGGCAACAGCTTTGAGACCGGGTCCACCAAGGAGAATCTCAGGGTTGAGGTTTGTTCGAAGTGTCACCCGTTTTATACCGGAAGCAAGACCAGAATAGTAGACAAAGGCGGCAGGGTGGAGACTTTCAAGAGAAAGTACGGGATGAAATAAAAATAGCAGAGTTAACTCTGCTATTTTTCTTAGGAGCAAGAATATGGGGTCGAATTTCCAGTATGGCGGCCAGGCCGTTATTGAGGGAGTAATGATGAGAGGACCTAATTCGGTAGCAGTAGCGGTGCGCAAGCCGGATGGGGAAATCATAGTCGAGACTCAGCCCCAAGACCCCCTGTGGAAAAGATACAGATTCCTGGGTTTGCCGTTTATCCGCGGCACGGTGGTGCTTATCGACTCGCTGATAATCGGGGTACGGAGTCTGAACAGGTCGGCAGTTCTGACGGAAGAAGAAGAACCGCTCAGCGACGCCGAGATATTCTGGACCGGTATCATAGCCGCAGTGCTGGCTGTAGTATTATTTCTGGTTATACCCACCGGGGTTGTGCATTACACCCGGGATATTATCGGCGGGGTTTGGGCTCAAAACCTGGTTGAGGGCATACTTCGAATTCTTATATTCCTCGGCTATATCGTCGCCATATCCTATATGGAGGAGATAAAGAGGGTATTCATGTATCACGGGGCTGAGCACAAAGCCATTCACACCCTGGAAGCCGGGTACCCGCTCGTTGTAGAAAATGCCAGGAATCAATCCATTTTGCACCCGCGCTGTGGAACGAGTTTTTTGCTCTTGGTTATGGTCCTGTCCATTATTGTATTTACGGCACTGGGGGAGGGTTCGCTCTGGTGGCGGGTTCTGTCGCGTTTGGCGGTATTCCCGGTGGTTGCAGGCCTCGGCTATGAATTGATTAAGTTTACCAGCCGCAATGCGGACCGGCCATGGGCAAAATGCCTGATGGCACCGGGGCTGTGGTTGCAGAAGCTGACCACGGCGGAACCTGACGAAGCGCAGATGGAAGTGGCTTTACAGGCCTTAAAGGCCGTAGTGCCTACTACCGATTAGTGATGGACGAGGGATGATCCAAATGCTTGACAAACTAAAGAGTCTGGAAGACAAGTATCAAGAGATTTCCGAAATGCTGTCACAGCCGGAGACGGTATCGGATCTTTCCAGGTATCAGAAGCTAAGCAAGGCATTGTCCGATCTGAGCGATATCGTAAACACCTACCGCGAGTACAAACAGTGCCTGGATAACATCGCGGAAGCGGAGAGCCTTTTGCGAGAGGACATCGAGCCGGATTTCCGGGAGTTGGTGGAGCAGGAGCTCGATGAAAACCGGAAGCGGAAAGCAGATTTGGAAAGAATGCTTCAGGTGCTGTTGCTGCCGAAGGATCCCAACGATGAAAAGAACGTTATCATGGAGATCCGTGCCGGGACCGGAGGTGAAGAGGCGGCTTTGTTTGCCGCCGACCTTTTCCGGATGTATTCCCGGTATGCGGAAAAACAGGGCTGGAAAACAGATATAATGGATGTCAGCTATTCCGATCTCAATGGATTTAAGGAAATCATCTTCGTGATTGAAGGCAAGGGTGCCTACAGCCGCTTGAAGTATGAATCGGGGGTCCACCGGGTTCAGAGGATACCGGTAACCGAATCCGGGGGCAGGATCCACACCTCGGCGGCTACGGTTGCAGTCCTGCCGGAGGCTGAAGAGGTTGAGGTGGAGATCAATCCCAACGATCTGCGCATTGACCTGTATTGTTCCAGTGGACCGGGAGGGCAATCAGTAAATACTACACAGTCGGCCGTACGTATAACTCATATCCCGAGCGGGTTGGTAGTAACCTGTCAGGATGAGAAGTCGCAGCACAAAAACAAAGAGAAAGCCATGCGGGTCTTGAGATCCCGCCTCCTGGAGATGACCAAGGCGGAAAAAGAGGCCGAGATCGCAGATACCCGCAGGGGTATGGTTGGAACCGGGGATCGCAGTGAGAGAATCAGGACCTACAACTACCCCCAGGGCAGGGTTACCGATCACCGCATCGGGCTGACCCTGCACAAACTGGATACCGTATTGGAAGGTGACCTGGAAGAGATCATTAACGCCCTGATCACCCATGATCAGACTGAGAAACTGAAACAGGTGGATTAAGATTGAGCAAGGAATGGACGGTACAGGATCTTCTTAGCTGGACGAAAAGTCACTTTGAGGGCCTGGGAATTGCAGAACCTCGACTTGAAGCCGAGGTTCTTTTGGCTCATGCCTTAAATCTCGACCGCATTGGGCTCTACATCCATCATGACCGACCTGCCAACCAGGAGGAAAGGGCTTCTTTCCGAGAGATGATCAAAAGGAGGGTTAAGGGGGAACCGACTGCCTATATTACCGGTCAGAAGGAATTCATGTCGCTGCCGTTTCAGATCGACCGGCGGGTATTGATTCCCCGCCCGGATACCGAGACCCTGGTGGAAGAGAGTATACGGCTGTTAAGAGGGAATGAAGGAGAGGTAAAGGTTCTCGATGTTGGAACCGGCAGCGGGGCCATAGCCATCAGCATTGCCAAGTACGTTCCTCAGGCCCTGGTTTACGGGGTGGATATAAGTGAGAAAGCGCTCGAGGTGGCAAAGGCCAACGCTGTTCTGAACGGGGTTGCAGACCGGGTATTCTTCTATCAAAGCGACCTTTTGAATTCAGTATACTTTGGGCCCTTCCAGTTGATTACTGCCAACCTGCCCTATATACCTTCAGAAAAGATGCAAGACCTGCCCCTGGAAGTCCGTGAACATGAGCCCTGGGAGGCTCTGGACGGCGGACCGGGAGGCCTGACCGTTTACAAGAGACTGCTTCCCTCGGCCTGGCAGCATTTGAGTGTACCTGGGTTCCTCCTGCTGGAGGTTGGGGATGCCGCCCAGGCGGAGGAACTTATAAGGTATGCCGATGAGGCCTGGTCGGGTTATTATGTTTTAAAGGACCTGGGTCAAAGGGACCGAGTCCTGGTCCTTAAGAAGGGATAACGAGATGCAGACCTTACACCTCAAGGTTGATCCTGACAACCCTAACCACAAGATAATCGAAATCGCAGCGGCTCTGATCCGGGAAGGCGAAACGGTGGCCTTTCCTACCGAGACCGTGTACGGGGTAGGGGCCAACGGGTTGGATGAGAAGGCGGTAAAGAGAGTATTCGAGGCCAAGCGTCGTCCCCTGGACAATCCCCTGCTGATGCATGTAATGAGCTGGGAACAGGCCTCATCACTGGTAACCGGCATTCGGGAGGAGGTTCTGCTGCTGGTGGACAGATTCTGGCCGGGGCCGCTTACCCTGGTGGCCCCGGCAAACGACCGGGTACCCCGGGTGGTAACTGCGGGGCTGTCGACGGTAGGATTGAGGATGCCGGATCACCGGGTGGCCCTTGATCTCATCAAGGCGGCCGGAGTACCGGTAGCAGCTACCAGCGCCAATCTCTCCGGGCGCCCCAGCCCAACTTCCGCCCAGCACGTAATAAGGGACTTAAACGGCCGAATAGCCGGCATTTTGAGTGCCGGGACTACCGGGTGGGGGATTGAATCAACCATACTGGATGTTACCCGTACCCCTTTTACCATTTTGCGACCCGGAGCAGTCTCCCGGGAACGCTTGGAAGAGGTACTCCCCGGCATGATCAAGGCCGCAAGGCCCTGGACGGAAGTGGGAGGGCGGTTGCGGGCGGCTCACTATCGACCAGATGCCCGGGTCATACCCGTTAAACCGGGGGACAAACTGGCTGAGTTGGCCCAGGCTGAAGCCGCCAAGGGAAAGCGGGTCGGCGTTGTTGTAGCCACTCAACAGGAACTGCCCACCCTTGCCGATTTTGTGGTGGTGATTAATGGCGGTCCTGCTGAATACGGCCGCCGCCTTTACGAAATCTTCCGAGAGGCAGACAGCAGAAAGATTGAATACCTTTTTATGGAAATCCCTGAAGAAAAGGGGCTGGGAGTGGCGGTTGCTGATCGCATATATGAAGCCGCGCGCCGCTAAGGTATAACCCGGGCACCGATTCTCAGGCAGAAAGGGTTGCAGCCTTATACTGTCCGATACGGCAGGAATAATATAAAAAATTGGGTTAAAACGAGGTATTTGTTCAAGCGTTTATTCCTGGTATGGTGCTTGCATCAGTCCAATAAACGTGAAGGGAGTAATCCGGAATTTGAACAGCATGCTGGAGGTTTTTGCCGTTGCGGTAGCACTGGGACTTGATGCCTTTTCGGTGGCGCTGGGGTTGGGATTGTCCGGGGTTTCCCGTTATTACCGAACGCGGTTTATCGGCACCGTAGCTTTGCTCCACGTGGCCATGCCCCTTTTGGGATTGTACCTGGGACTGGCGGCGGGCAATTTCATGGGTAAATGGGCAGCTATTGCCGGAGCCTTAGTTTTAGCCTATATTGGTTTTCAGATGATAAGAGAGGGTCTGCAGAGCTACCATACCACAGCCAAATTTTCCGAGGCCCGTAAAAAACTGTTTGCAAACGAACCGGAGATCAACCTGGGGGGATGGTCATCGGTTCTGGTTCTTGGGTTGTCAGTCAGTGTTGACGCCCTGGCAGTCGGGTTCGGTCTGGGGACCGCCAGGGTTCCCATACTCTATACGGTCGTAACCACCGGGATTGTAGCCGGAGTCATGACGGGCGCGGGCTGGCTGGGCGGCAAATACTTCAGCGATCTGGTTGGCAAGAGAGCACAGGCGGCAGGCGGAATACTTTTGATCGCGATGGCGATTAAAATGCTTCTGTAGGAGGGGGGCCATGAAGAGACTGGTATTTATCTGTTCCGGCAACACCTGTCGGAGTCCAATGGCCAAGGGCCTTTTCATGAAACACCTGGAGGAGCGGAATCCTGAGTTATTGGACAAGATTGAGGTAATAACTGCCGGCACCCATCCCCATCCGGGGGATACGGCCTCACCCGGGGCCCTGGAGGCCATGGAGGAGGTCGGGATTGATATTTCCGATCATCAGGCCCGGCCGGTGACCGAAGAGATGCTGGCGGAGGCTGATCTGGTCCTAACGATGACCAAGGCCCACCGTGATTACCTTACCCGTATATATGGGGAGAATGAAAGGATATTTTCCCTTTATGAGTTCCTGGGACAGGACGGGGATGTTCTCGATCCCTTTGGGGGAGACACGGATACATATCGTGCCTGCAGGGACGAGCTCTGGCAATTAATGGAAATGCTGGTGGATAGGCTAGAAAATGAATTATTATAAATTATTATTAGGATACGAGTGAAGCCGATACCAGTCCAACAACCCGAAACCGGGAGGCACCCCGAAACATAAAAGGAATGATACCGGTGATTGTTGAAGCTATGAGGTGGTAAAATTGCGTTTGTTAATTGGCAGCGATCATGCCGGGTACGCCCTTAAAGAGCACCTGAAAAAAGTTATCGCCTCCTGGGGTCACCAGGTGGATGATGCAGGCTGTTATAGCGAAGAACCGGTTGACTACCCGGATATCGCAGAAAAAGTGGTTTTGGGCATAAAGGGTGGACAGGCTGATCTGGGACTGCTTGTTTGCGGCACCGGCCAGGGCATGGCCATGGCCGCCAACAAGGTGCCGGGAATACGGGCCGCTGTGTGCAACGATGAATTTTCAGCCCGGGCTGCCCGTGAACATAACGATGCCAACATATTGACACTGGGTGCGCGGGTGGTTGGTTCCGGAGTGGCCGAGTCGATTGTGAAAGGTTTTCTGGAATCAACATATGCCGGGGGGCGTCACCAGCGACGCCTGGATCTGATTGAGGCCATTGAGAGTAAATATCTGAAACAGGGGGAGAAGTGAATGGACTACATTAATAAGTACGTGCTGCCGGTAGACCCCGAGGTTGCCCAGGCTATCAACCAGGAAGAGGAGCGGCAGGCCCGGAAGCTGGAACTCATCGCTTCGGAGAACTTTGTTTCCCGTGCAGTAATGGCGGCTCAGGGCGGGGTCATGACCAACAAGTACGCTGAAGGTTATCCTGGCAAGCGTTATTACGGCGGGTGTGAGTATGTTGACGTAGTCGAGGAACTGGCCCGGGAAAGGGCCAAGAAGGTCTTTGGCGCCCCTCATGTCAATGTTCAGCCGCACTCGGGAGCCCAGGCCAACACTGCGGTATACTTTGCGGCTTTGAAACCCGGAGATACCATAATGGGCATGAATTTGTCCCACGGGGGGCACCTGACCCATGGCAGCCCGGTTAACATATCAGGAACATATTTCAATATTGTCAGCTACGGTGTGGACCCCGAAAAGGAGACTATTGACTACCAGCAGGTGATGGAGATTGCTCAGCAAGCCAAGCCGAAGATGATCGTAGTTGGGGCCAGCGCCTACCCGCGCACAATTGATTATAAGGCTTTCAAGGAGATTGCGGATTCGGTTTCGGCCCTGCTGATGGTGGACATGGCGCACATAGCGGGATTGGTAGCGGCCGGACTGCATCCCAGCCCGGTGCCCTACGCCGACTTTGTGACCACCACCACACATAAGACCTTAAGAGGTCCCCGGGGCGGAATGATATTTTGCAAACCGGAATGGGCGGCCAAGATCGATAAAGCCGTCTTCCCGGGTATCCAGGGGGGACCTTTAATGCATGTAATTGCCGCCAAGGCGGTCTGTTTGAAAGAGGCCATGACCGATGAGTTTGTGGCTTATCAGAAAAGAGTTGTAGAGAATGCCGCGGTTCTGGCGGATGAACTTAAAAAGCATGGTTTCCGTCTGGTTTCGGGAGGTACCGATACTCACCTGATGCTGGTTGATGTTCGTCAGCAGGGATTGAACGGGAAACAGGCCGAGCAGTTGCTGGAAGAGGTTAATATAACTGTAAACAAGAACGCTATCCCCTTTGATCCCGAGAAGCCGACCATAACGAGCGGGATCAGGATTGGGACCCCTGCTGTTACCTCCAGGGGGCTTAAGGCTGAGGACATGGTGGAGCTCGCGCAGGCCATCTCCTGGGCTTTAATTGACCGGGATGAATCAAGCAAGAGCAAGGCCAAAAGCATTGTGGACGGGCTCTGCAGGAAATACCCCCTGTACCAGGATTAACAGCTTCTGAGTTTAGGGACTGGTGGAGCAAGACCTAGAGGGCGTTACATGAACAGAAGTGGCGACACCGGGCTTGCTCTTTTTTATTTGGCAAGGACGGGAGGTAATGAGATGTCACGGGAAAGGCCTTCATGGGATGAGTACTTTTCCCAACTGGCCCGGATGGTGGCCAGCCGTTCTACCTGCATACGGCGCAAAGTAGGTGCTCTGCTGGTCAAGGAGGAACGGATTGTTGCTACCGGTTATAACGGGGCTCCGCAGGGAATTGCACACTGTCTCGACGTCGGTTGCCTGCGGGAGGAAAAGGGAATCCCCTCGGGTCACCGGTACGAGTTGTGCCGGGGCGTACATGCGGAGCAGAACGCCATCATCAACGCGGCTCGATACGGAGTATCAACTATTGACTCCGTTCTCTACTGTACCCACCAGCCCTGCATGTTGTGTTCGCGCATGCTGGTCAACGCAGGGGTAATACGGGTTGTTCACCAGGGTGATTTTATTGATGAGCTGGCGCTCAGGATTCTGAATGAAGCAGGAATTGAGGTTACGGAAATTAGGGTTTAAGGGAGGAGAATTAAGGTATGAAGACCAAGACCATCAGCCTTCCCCGATTAAACCGATTGACGCCTACCCTGGAATCTACAGCATTAAAACTGATGGAAGAGGCCGGCGAACTGGCTGAGGCTATCGGCAAGCTCCGGGGCTTAAGCGGGGAAGAGTTGCAGGTCGACGAGGCGGAAACTGTTGCCATTATCATGAGTGAGTTGCTGGATGTAGCCCAGACTGCAGTGTCAATGATGTTTGTGCTGGAAGAAAAGTATCAGGTTGACATTGAACAAGCGGTCGAGAAGCACATCAACAAACTGTGCCGCAAGGGCTATCTGGCACAGCTGTAAAATAGAAGCCGGGAGAGGATTTTATTAACGGGCAGAGAACATAAAAGTCTGTATTCTGCGTAATGTTTTTGTAATAGGACCCAGTAAAGTTCAGACTATTCAAAACATGAAAAAAAGAGGAATTTGGCGCGGAGTAGAGAAATCAAATTTGGGTCAATAATGACTCGCGAAGGAAAAAAGGAGAAATATGGAAAAGAGAAGCGGTAATTGGGCCAAGTCGCTGGGTAATGCTGTATCCATGGCCGCCAGCTTTGCGGCTTCAGTCGCGTTGGGCTATTTCGCCGGCAGTTTCCTGGATTCCCGCTTGGGGACTGAACCCTACCTGATGCTGATCCTGTTACTGCTGGGAGTAGCCACCGGTCTTAAAATAATGTATGAGCAAGCCTTCGGGAAGAGGGGCGACAGCAGTTTCGAGGAAGAGAAGACGGATTTACGGGACTACCGGCCCAGCAAAGAAATAATTACCGCACTGGACGAGGCCAAAAAAAGGCTGGCAGAGCTGGACAAATCAGGACCTGAATCCAGGGATTAATAACCAAGAGGATGTTGCAAGATGTATTATAATATAACAGCGCTTGTCGGAGTAACGGTTGGTCTGCTATTATCCGGTGTGTCGGTCTGGTTGAACCTCAAGGCTTTGAAAACGGCCGGGGAGATGCCGCCCCGGGAAGCCGCCAAACGGATTATTGTCAAGTACATGGGAAGGATCGGTGCGCTAACGGCACTTTTGGGGTTGCTTACCTGGCTGGCAGGGTTGGATATGATACTTGGGATTTTAACTGGTATGGTCCTCGGTAGTCTGGTCTTTCTGGTCGTAACTCGAAGTAATAGGTCGTTCGTCGAACGTTTGGTTAACGGACCTGGAGGACGGTTGAGCCGATCTAATAAATTCTAAAAAGAAAGGGGGGGAAATATTTGATTTTTGCGTTAGAGCTGCCTATGCAGGAACCACTGTTCACAATCGCGGACAAACTACCGGTGCCAGATCTGATCGTAACCGAATGGGCCATAATTCTTGTCATTGGACTGTTTGCGTATTTTGCCACGCGAAAAATGGAGAGGGTCCCCCGGGGATTGCAAAATGCCTTTGAAATGATTATTCAATGGACATTTGATTTCTTTGGGCAGATGCTGGGCGAGTCGGTGGCCAAGAAATGGACGCCTATATTGTCCACCTTTTTCCTGTTTATCCTGGTATCAAACTACAGTGGTCTGCTTCCAGGGGCGGCTTATATCGATGGTTTCAAGGCGCCTACCAGTGACTGGAACGTAACAGCCACGTTGGCACTTATTGTGTTCTTCTCGGTTCAGATATCCGGGTTTAGAGAGCACAAGATGCATTATTTCGGACACTTCATTAAACCAATGCCATTGATGTTGCCGCTGAACATCCTAGAAGAAGTTGCTCGTCCGTTGTCTCTGACGCTCCGTCTTTTTGGTAACGTTTTTGGGGAAGAAATGATAATTGGCTTTCTGCTGATGATGGCGCCGTTCCTGATACCGATGCCGATGATGGCCTTAGGGCTGTTGACAGGAGCAATCCAGGCGATTGTGTTTACCATCCTGGCATCGAGTTATATTGCAGGAGCTACCGGAGAAGGCCATTAAACTTATCCTATTAAGGGTTAAGGGTTATCTTTCGTATCAGTGAAGAAAAGAAATGCAACATTCACTGAAGCAGGAAAGGAGGGAAATAAATGGAAGGGATGTTCGCAATCGGTGCCGGCCTCGCCGTAGCAGTTGGAGCTCTGGGCGGTGGCATCGGACAAGGTATCGTCGGGGGTAAAGCTCTGGAGAGTATTGCCCGGCAGCCCGAAATCGCAGACCAGGTTAGAACCCTGCTGTTCATCACACTGGCATTTATTGAGACCTTAACTATTTACGGCCTGCTCATCGCGTTCATGCTTGTGGGTAAGATTTAATGACACACCAACGGACAGTGGGAGTCTAACGCGTAGTTTGGGCGATGAGAGGTCGTTGGGGAGTACTCATCGCCCACAAAACTATTTTTACCGTAATGAATGGAGGTAGACATGCCTGTGAGAAGTAGAAAATGGTTAGCCCTGGCGGTTCTACTCCTGAGCATGCTTATCGTGATGGGACTGGCAACCTCCTGTTTGGCATCGGAGGAAGGAGTACCACCTTTCCCCGATATAGCGAAAATAGGGTGGACCGCAGTTAACTTTTTTCTGTTGCTAGCCATACTATATAAATTCGGATTCAATCCTGTGAGCAATATGCTGGAAGAACGCACCAACACCATCGAGAGCTCACTGAGGCATGCCGAGGAATTGCTTGTTGAAGTAGAGCAGATGAGAAAGGACTCGGCAGCCGAGCTTGCCGAAGCTCGCAGGGAGGCTCAGGAGATAGTGGCCCGGGCAACTCAAATTGCCGAAGAGACCAAAAATGAGATTATCTCCAAAGCTGAGGCTGAAGCAACAAGTTTGAAGGAAAAAGCAATCGCAGAGATTCAGGCAGAAAAGGAACAGGCTATTTCGGAGCTGCGTGATACCGCAGCTACGCTGGCTATTATGGCGGCGGAAAAAGTCTTGGGCAGGGCGCTGACTGATGAGGATCATCAGCTGATGGTCAAAGAATTCATTAGAGATGCAGGGGATCTGTTATGTTAAACAAGAGTGTCGGTAGGCGCTATGCAGAGGCCTTTTTTGCCATTGCCCAAGAACAAAACAAGATTGACGATTTCGAGAAAGAATTGGGTGACGTTGTTGATGTCATCATGTCCAATGAAGATCTCAAAGCGTTCATGTTTCATGTGCTTATACCGCCTCAGGAGAAGAAAGATATCCTGTCTCGGTTGTTTGCCGACCGGGTCTCACCAAGCACCCTCAGTTTCCTGAACCTGGTTATAGACAAGAGAAGGGTTGATCACTTGGGAGTCATGTTTGATGAGTATCGGGCAATGGCTGATGAGAGCAAGAACATCATCAAGGCTGAAGTGACATCGGCCAGAGACGTTAGCGAGCAGGATATTGCGGGACTTGAAAAGACCCTTTCCGAAGCGACCGGCAAGAATGTCAGGGTAACGCTGACTGTAGATCCGTCTCTGATTGGCGGGATTAAAGTCCGGATAGGTGATAGGGTTATTGACGCCAGCGTTGTAAAGAAACTTGACATGCTAAAATCAAGCCTCAAGAAAGTTAAGATCAGCTAGATAGGGGTGAGGTATTTAATGAGTATTAGACCGGAAGAGATTAGCGCTATTCTCAAGCAGCAGATAGAGCGCTACCGATCTGAGGTCGAAGTAAGCAACGTTGGTACTGTCATCTTCGTTGGTGACGGTATTGCGAGGATCTATGGTCTGCAGAATGCCATGGCCGGAGAGTTGCTGGAATTCACGGGCGGTACTTATGGCATGGTTCTCAACCTTGAAGAGGACAACGTCGGTGCGGTGTTGCTCGGTGAGTATTCACATATTAAAGAAGGCAGCTTGGTTAAGGGAACGGGAACAATTATGTCTGTGCCTGCCGGTAAAGCAATGCTCGGCAGGGTTGTGAATGCTCTGGGACAGCCCATCGACGGGAAAGGGCCGATTAGTACCGATACGTATCGTCCGGTAGAAAGGGTGGCCCCCGGGGTGGTTAAACGGGCGCCGGTTAACACTCCAATGCAGACGGGTCTGAAAGCTATCGACTCCATGGTTCCCATTGGGAGAGGCCAGCGCGAGCTTATAATTGGTGACCGTCAGACTGGTAAGACTGCCATCTGTGTTGATGCGATCATAAACCAGAGAGAGAAAAAAGACATGATCTGTATCTACGTAGCCATTGGGCAGAAACAATCCACTGTGGCCGGTGTGGTCCAAAAACTTCAAGAGTACGGTGCTATGGAGTATACCATCGTAGTTGCAGCTACGGCTTCCGAACCGGCACCGCTGCTTTACCTGGCACCTTATGCCGGGGTGGCCATTGCCGAGGAGTTTATGGAGACCGATCATGCCGATGTTCTCATAATTTATGATGACCTTTCCAAACATGCCGCGGCTTATCGTGAGATGTCGCTGTTATTGAGAAGACCTCCCGGACGCGAGGCATATCCCGGAGACGTTTTCTACCTCCACTCGCGCCTCCTGGAGCGGGCCTGCAAATTGAACGATGAAATGGGCGGAGGCTCAATAACTGCTCTGCCGATAATTGAAACCCAGGCCGGTGACGTTTCTGCGTATATTCCCACCAACGTAATATCCATCACCGACGGGCAGATTTACCTGGAGTCCGACCTCTTCTATGCAGGTCAGAGACCGGCTATCAACGTAGGTCTGTCGGTTTCCCGGGTTGGTGGTGCGGCGCAGATCAAGGCCATGAAACAGGTTGCGGGGCAGCTCCGTCTGGACCTGGCACAGTATCGCGAGCTGGCGGCTTTTGCCCAGTTCGGTTCCGACCTTGACAAGGCAACTATGGCCCGGCTGAATCGAGGCGAAAAAGTACAGGAGATTCTGAAACAGGGTCAGTACGAGCCCTTCCCGGTGGAAGAGCAGGTTGTTTCCATCTACGTCGGTGTCAACGGCTGGCTGGATGATATACCTACCGACAGGGTAAAGGCTTTTGAAGAGGAGTTCCTCAAGTTTATGCGCAGCAGCCATCCTGAAATCTTGAAGGATATTAGGGAGACCAAGCAACTGAGGGATGAGGAAGGGCTGAAGAAGGCCATTGAGGAATTCAAAGCCATCTTCGGTTCTTAGGTGGTGAGTAATTAATGGCAAAGGGAGTACGAGACTACAAGAGACGCATTCGAAGCGTTAACAACACCATGCAGATAACCAAAGCCATGAAAATGGTTGCCGCCGCCAAGCTGAGAAGAGCACAGGAGAAGGCTGAAGCCTCTCGTCCCTATACCGGCAAGCTGCAGGAGGTTGTTGCCAGGCTCGTTGCGATGGCGGTGCAGGCTAAACACCCGCTGCTGGAAAGACACGATCCGATTAAAAAGGTCACCTACGTGGTAATTACCGCGGACCGGGGATTGTGCGGAGCCTTCAACGCCAATATCATCAGGAAGGCCATTGAGACCATCAGTCAGGATGAAAGACCGGTGGAAGCGGGCATAGTTGCAGTAGGCAGAAAAGGCCGCGACTTTTTCCGCAAGCGGGGATATAACCTGCAGGGAGATTTCATCAACCTGGGCGATAAACTTGACTATACCCAGGCCCGGGAGATTGGGCAGTTTATTGCTCAGCTGTATGAAGAGGGAGCTGCCGACGAGGTTTACCTTGTCTATGCCCACTTCGTCAATGCTATGCGACAGGTACCTACGGTGCAAAAGGTACTGCCGATAGAAACACCGGAAGAAATCACGGCCGAGGCCGAAGAATTCGCCAAATACGCACCGGATTACATCTACGAGCCCAATGTAGAGGAGATCTTGGTCAGCCTGCTGCCGCGTTACCTGATGAGTCAGGTGTATCATGCCATGCTGGAGTCCAAAGCCAGCGAGCATGGAGCCCGTATGACAGCTATGGGGAATGCAACCGACAACGCATCAGAGTTGGTGCAAGTTCTTACACTGGAGATGAACAAGGCCCGGCAGGCAGCCATAACCTCGGAAATAATAGAGATCTCCAGTGGTGCAGAGGCTCTGAAAAAAGGAGGCAAGTAGAGGATGGCAAAAGAAACTTACGGTAAGGTCGTCCAGGTTATCGGCCCCGTAGTAGATATACGCTTTAAACCTGGTGAACTGCCGGATTTGATGCACGCGATTAAAATAACCAATGAACTGCAAGGTCCGGGGTTTGTATCCCCCATCGACATCAATGTAACCCTGGAAGCAATGCAGCTGCTCGGCAATGACGTGGTTCGCTGCGTGGCCCTGCAGCCGACGGACGGTATTCAAAGAGGCATGGTTGCGTTGAATACCGGTGCATCCATAAGCGTGCCCGTGGGAGAAGGTACGCTTGGACGGATTCTCAATGTTTTGGGAGAGCCGGTGGATGAAATGGGTCCGGTTGAAGCCGCAGAATACTGGGAAATCCACCGGAAACCGCCGCTTTTGACTGAACAGACTCCGGCTACAACCATGCTGGAAACCGGGGTCAAGGTGCTCGACCTCATTTGTCCCTATGCCAAGGGCGGAAAGATAGGGCTGTTTGGCGGTGCCGGTGTTGGCAAGACTGTTGTTATAATGGAACTTATCCGCAATATCGCATACGAGCACGGAGGTTATTCAGTATTCACCGGTGTTGGTGAAAGAACCCGTGAAGGAAACGACCTGTGGCTTGAGATGAAGGAGTCCGGCGTTTTGTCGAAGTGTGCCCTCATCTACGGGCAGATGAACGAACCGCCGGGAGCGCGTCTGCGGGTTGGTTTGACCGGTCTGACCATTGCTGAATACTTCCGCGATGTTCAGGGCCAGGACGTGCTGATATTCATCGACAATATATTCCGGTTCGCCCAGGCCGGTAACGAGGTTTCTGCGCTGCTGGGCCGCATGCCTTCCGCGGTTGGTTACCAGCCCACTCTGGCAACGGACATGGGTCAGCTGCAGGAACGGATCACCTCTACCATCAAGGGCTCAATAACCTCAGCTCAGGCGGTTTACGTTCCGGCCGACGACCTGACCGACCCGGCGCCGGCCACAACGTTTGCTCACCTGGATGCGACCACGGTTCTTTCCCGCCAGATTGCGGAGTTGGGAATCTACCCGGCAGTGGATCCGCTTGATTCAACCTCCCGAATCCTGGATCCGAACATCGTAGGCGTGGATCATTACAACACGGCCCGTGGTGTGCAGAAAGTTTTGCAGAGGTACAAGGAGCTTCAGGATATCATAGCGATCCTGGGTATGGACGAATTGACCGACGAGGATAAGCTCGTAGTTGCTCGTGCCCGCAAGATCCAGAGATTCCTGTCACAGCCGTTCCACGTTGCGGAACAGTTCACAGGCACAGCCGGGATTTACGTGCCCATACAGGAAACGGTCAGAGGGTTTATGGAAGTGCTGGAAGGCAAGTACGACGACCTTCCGGAAGCAGCTTTCTTTATGGCGGGCAACATTGACACGGTGGTTGAACAAGCAAGGCGATTGGAGGCGTAGCCTATGGCGGGAAACACCTTTTTGCTGGAGGTGGTTACTCCAGAACGCATTGCATTGAGTGAAGAGGTGAAATTCGTAGTAGTACCCGCGATGGAAGGGGAACTGGGAATACTGAGTAACCACGCACCGATAGTTGCAGGTTTAAGAATAGGGGTACTCAGGTACACCATGCCAAATGGTGAAGTTCACTATATGGCACTCAGTGGTGGACTGATGGAAGTAATCGACAATGAAGCCAAGGTTCTGGCCGAGACCGCCGAACATGGCCGGGAGGTTGACCTCCTCCGGGCGAAAGCAGCCAAAGAGCGTGCTGAAAGAAGGTTGGCGGAGAGACAGGATCAGATCAGCTATGTAAGAGCCCAGATGGCATTGCTCCGGGCACTGGCCAGAATCAAAGCATCAGAACTGGAGCGAGGAGGATATTCAGGATTATAAAGAGCCATAAGCCGGGGTTAACCCGGCTTATTGTGTAAGGAGCCAGTTCCGGCGACAGCTTAATAACAGAATATCTGAAAAGAACAAGACCTCATCAAGGCAGTATACGCGGCAATGAGATTAACACCACTGGTAGGAGGAATGTCATCTTGACCGTTGAGGGGGCGTCTTGAATGAGCAGTCTGCAGAAACTCTTCCTCTTACTCATTGTGGGGTACTTGGCGGTAAAAGGGGTGTTTGCCCTGCTGTTATATACCGTCACCAGGCAGGTGGAAAAGAAAGGCCTTGAATTTCATCAAAAACGAAATGCACTGAAAGGGGACTGCATCAACGAGAATGGCTACAGTTGATGCAGCCTTTCTTTTCAGGGAAGAACTCTTCGTCGTCAAAGAAATACATTCCCGGGGATCAGCATCAAAACACTGCCATGTTCATAAAATAAAATGAGGCAGTGTATCAATTACGACAATTTTATAGAAGGATATTCGGCAGGTGTGGAGAATAAATTTTGCATCTGAATTTACTGAATATATTGTATAATAAGAAGTAAGCAGGATGGTTCCGCACGGAACCCGACTGCAGTCTCACGCCGAATCACAGAAAAAGATGCCCAAAGCAATCGGCAGGAAAGGGGGGATGGGGGGAAACCCGTTCGAACGTCAGTGTACAGATGAAAGAAAGATGTAAAGGAGGAGGAGTTATGGGAGGAACGGTGGCTATTGGAGCGGCCATGTCTGTTGCCCTGTCAGGCTTGGGCGGTAGCCTTGGGCAAGGCTATGTTGGGTCCAAGGCTTTAGAAAGTATTGCTCGTCAACCAGAAGTATCCGAACAAGTACGCACCCTGCTTTTCATCACACTAGCCTTCATCGAAACCTTAACTATCTACGGATTGCTAATCGCGTTTATGCTCGTCGGCAAGATTTAGCATACACTCCGCCGGCATCCATTTCAACGAAAGTCGATCTCGCACAAAACCATCAGCAAACAGGCCAGCAAAGACGTCTAAGCTTCGTGCTTAGGAAGGGGCGGAGTATATGACCCTACTCCAGAAAGTCTTTCTCCTGTTCGCTGTAATGTATCTTCTAGCCAAGGGAGTCATCTTCTTCGCTCTTTACCTGGTCACGTTACGAGTGGAAAAAAAGGCTCTGGCTTTTAAAAGAAAGCGGGAAAAGATAATCAGAAAGAGATGGCTCCAAAATCGCGAGAAATATCGCAAGCAATACGAAGCATATGAAAGGCGCAAGCGATTGATGTACGAGGAAGATGTGGCAGGACCTCCTAGCCTGATGTAACAGTAATTCAACCCTTTAACAGGTATCATATAACCAAGCTTGGAAGCAGTTTGCCCACGCAAGTATTATCGCCGATGAGACCTTGCCGGGAACTGTTCATGGCCAGACAAGTGAACATGGATTGCGTACGGTTCGCACCTAGACAGATATAAAACGTAGAAGAGGATGAAGGAGGAGGTGTTGCCGGATGACTGCCCTCCAAAAAGTTTTCCTACTGATTGCTGCCGGATACCTGATGTTCAAAGTTGTAATGGGCATAATTATTTATATAATAACCCTTAAAGTGGAGGAAAAAGGGCTGGAACGCAAGAGACGTAGAGAGATGCTGTTAAGAGCCAGACGCATAAAAAACATGGAGTTATACCGCAGGCAATATCTCCAGTTGGAGGAGAGAAAAAGAGAGACTGCGGCCATGTGATAGATTTGGAAGTGGAACATAATAACAAAGATCAAATAATACCCCGTAGCTGCGGGGATTTTTGTTTTCTTGGCCACCCCGTCGGGACGTTAATGCCGACAAGGGATCGGTTTTATGGTATGTGCGCCTCCGTTCCGGCTATCCCGAGCATACTAACCGGCCGAGATCGGTTTTATGGTATGGGCGGCCTCATTGCTTCATAGACAGTAATGTGGAGGTTTAAAAGAGGGCCGTATGGTAAGAAAACGGAGAGCGTTTGTTTTAATGGTGCTGCTCTTGCTGGTGGTTGCCGCCATTAAAGCAGACACCATGAGAAAGAACACTTTGGAACCGGAGATAAGGCTTTTTGTATCCGCCGACGGGTCGGTTATTGAGTTGCCTATGGAAGAATACCTGGTGGGTGTGGTACTGGCAGAAATGCCGGCCAGTTTCAATTTGGAAGCTCTCAAAGCCCAGGCCGTCTGTGCGCGCACCTACACCTTAAAGAAATACTTCTCTCCTTCCTCGGGTCATTGTCTGCAGGCCGTGGTGTGTGACGATATCAACCACTGCCAGGCCTACACAGCACCGGCAGCCTACCTCAAATGTTACCCCGACAATAAATGGGCAGTGCAAAAAGTAAGGAAAGCGGTGGCTGTCACCCGGGGTGAAGTTATAACTCTTGATGGCGAGCTGATTGAGCCGGTTTATCATTCCACCTGCGGAGGCCATACCGAGGATTCACAGGCGGTATGGGGATATAAGCACGAGTATCTCAAAGGGGTACCATGTCTCTGGGACAGCGGCTCGCCCTACTACCGCAAAACGTTAACTATCTCGATTGAAGAGTTTCGGAGGTTGCTCGGCCTTAACTCGAAAACCCCATTGCTAAGCGGCCGGGTGGAGTCTACGAGGAACGGCACCGTAGAAAAAATTGCTTGGGGAAATACTAAATTGAGCGGTCACCAGGTCCGCCAGGCCTTGAAGCTCCCATCTGCCAAATTCACCATAACCGTTAGTGACGAGACCGTGGCGGTGACCACGGTGGGAAGCGGTCACGGAGTCGGGCTCTGTCAGTACGGGGCCAACGGCCTGGCTGAAGAGGGTAAAAACTATCGCCAAATACTGCACCACTATTATCAGGGTATTACCTTGTATCGGGTCCGCTATTAGTGAACGTGTCCGGCACCGTCAGATGGTTATTGGTATAAAAACCCGCCGGCATCCGGACCGCAGAGGGTTCCGCAGCCGGGTGCAGGACTGTAGAAAAACACCAATTTTTTCACGTCTTGCCGCAGGGCCTTGATGAATACGTCGCTCCCCGGCCGAATACACATTTAAAAAAGGCTGGGGGGAAAGCGGTGCAAAACTACATTCGCAAGCGAGCAGTAAAGGTGGGTAAGTACATAATTCGGACTTCGGCAACCGTAAGGCAAACTGCCGATGTTTTCGGTATCAGCAAAAGTACTGTCCACAAGGATGTGTCCGAACGCCTGCCCAGAATAAATAAAGAATTGGCGGAAGAAGTCAATAAAGTGATGATGAAAAACAAAGCGGAGCGCCATATAAGAGGCGGAGAAGCAACCCGTCAGAAGTACATATCCCAGAGTCAGAACCAAAACTCTAATTTAGATGCCATAAATTGAAGGAATATCCACCTTCTCATCGAAGTATATCGCAATGAACATTGAAAGAATTCGCGCATGACAGGAGGGGCACAGGTGTTTTTTTCCGAAGATGTGGGCATTGATCTGGGAACCGCCAGTATCCTGGTTTTTCGCAAGGGTAAGGGGATTGTACTTCAAGAGCCTTCGGTGGTGGCAATTGATAAGGATACCAACCGTGTTATTGCCGTTGGGCAAGAGGCTCGGCGCATGCTGGGAAGAACGCCCGGGTATATTGTTGCGGTTCGTCCCTTAAAAGAAGGAGTTATCGCCGATTATGAAACTACCGAAAAAATGCTGACCTATTTTATCCGTAAAGTAGTCGGCAAGAGACTGCTGTTCAAACCGCGGATCATCGTATGCGTGCCCACCGGCGCTACCGATGTTGAAGAACGAGCCGTACGACAGGCCACCCTGCAGGCGGGGGCCCGGCAGGCTTTCTTAATCGAGGAACCGCTGGCCGCAGCTATGGGCGCCGGGATTAACATCTCGGACCCCACCGGTAACATGATAGTGGATGTGGGCGGAGGTACTACCGATATTGCGGTCTTGTCGCTGGGGGGTATTGTCTGCCGAAGTTCTCTTCGCATTGGAGGGGACAAGTTCGATGACGCCATCATTCGTTACATCAGGCGGGAGTACAACCTTCTGATTGGCGAACGCACCGCCGAAGAGGTGAAGATCCAGATCGGCACCGCATTTCCAGCCGCCCTGGAGCGGGATAAGGTGATGGAAGTGAGAGGGAGAGACCTTTTAACGGGACTTCCGCGCACCATTAAGGTCACTTCACAGGAAACCTGGTATGCCTTGCAGGAGGTGCTGGAAGCCGTCGTTAATGCGGTCAAGGAGGTTTTGGAAAAAACACCGCCGGAGTTGGCCTCGGATATATTGAATAACGGGATAGTCATGACCGGAGGAGGAGCCCTCTTGCATGGGTTGGATATGCTGCTCTCCCAGCAAACCAACCTGCCGGTGCATATTGCCGATGATCCCATATCCTGTGTAGCTCTGGGAACCGGAAAGGCCTTAAACAATATAAGTTACCTGTCACAGCAGAAACAGGCGGCGCGAAGGGTATTGTAAAAGACCTTTTTAGGTTGATGATTCAGATATACCGGGCGGTTGATGCCCGGTATATTTTTTTATCTAAAGATGAAAGGGCGATAACCCGATAATTATAGGGAGCGGCGAAGAGCGGAAGTTCAAGCTTGCTCTTGACTGTAAAATGAGGTGAGACTTAGTGATAAGAGGGCTCTATACCGCGTCTTCCGGAATGATGCTGCAGATGGTTCGTCAGGACGTGCTGGCCAACAACCTGGCCAACGCCAATACCTCGGGTTTCAAAAGGGATATGGTAATAGCGCAGGAATTTCCGACGCTGCTGCTTAAGAGGATGGGAGAGGTTACAAGACAGAATTCAATCCCCAGGCCGGTTAAACCGGAAGAAATCGGCTCCCTTGGAACCGGAGCAGCTGTTCATCAGATAGTAACCGATTACACTAACGGATCCTATAAGGCCACCGAAAATCCTTTCGATCTGGCATTGGCTCAGGACTGCTTTTTCTGCATCGAAACCCCGGCCGGGGTGCGTTACACCAGAAACGGTTCTTTCTCCGTTGATGCCGAGGGGAGATTGGTCAATGCCGGCGGGTATCCGGTGTTGGGGCTTGACGGACCTGTTGTGGTAGAAGGGGATTTTGTTGTTGACGAGCGGGGCAATATAATACAGGACGGGGTGACAGTGGATACCCTGATTATAGTAAGGTTCCCCGACCCCAATGTGCTGACCAAAATCGGTAATGACCTGTATGCAGCCGAGGGGCAGGAACCGGAAACGCCTGAAAATCCCCGGGTGCTCCAGGGATACCTGGAATCGGCCAATGTCAACGCGGTCAGGGAGATGGTCGATCTCATAACTGTTGTCCGCAGCTATGAGGTTATGCAGAAGGTGATCCAGTCACAGGACGAAACCCTGGACAGACTTATAAACCAGGCCGGAAGGTAGAAGGGGATAGCTAAAAGGGCAACTGACGGCAGCAGGGGCGTTGAATGTTGGCGCCCCTGTTGCTTGTATTTGTAATTGCATGCCTTAAGGATAAGTATTAAGATTTTAGTTGTAATTAGGCGGGAGGACATGTCCTTGGTTTGTGAGCGGGCGGAAATACTGGGATGTCGCCTGGATGTAGTTGATATGGCCGAGGCTTTGCAGGTTGTGGAGGACTCCATTCAGAGGCGGGAACCGTCCCAGATAATAACACTGAACGCAGAAATGGTATACCGGGCTCAACATGACCCGCGGCTTATCGACCTGTATTCAAGGGCCCGCCTGGTAACGCCGGACGGAATCGGTGTGGTCTGGGCTCTGCGTCGCGCCGGGTGGAAGATTTCCAGGCGGGTGACGGGTATCGGGCTGACTTTAAAGATCCTGGACAGGGCCCGGGAAAAGAACTGGAGAGTATTCCTCCTGGGCGGCGAACCGGGGATTGCCGAAGAGGCGGCCCGCAGACTGGCCGAGTCCGACAGACCTCTGATTGTGGCCGGCGTACATCACGGATATTTCCCCGATAACGAATCTCCCCGCATCATAGAGCAAGTGAGGGCCGCCCGGCCTGATGTCCTTCTGGTGGGGTTGGGAGCACCGCGTCAGGATATCTGGATTGCCGCTCATTTGGAAGCTTTGGGGGTGCCGGTCTGCATCGGGGTCGGAGGAACTTTGGATGTCCTGGCGGGCAAAACCAAGCGGGCGCCCAGAGTCTGGCGTCGTCTGGGACTGGAATGGCTGTTTCGCCTGATTAACGAACCGAGCCGGATAAAACGGCAGCTGGCCCTGCCCAAATTCGCCTGGCTGGTATTGACGAAGGTACGGGGAACAGGCCGCCGTTCCCGACCGCAGCAATAAAAATCGCATCGACCACAACGCTTAAGGTAAGGAGCTTAAATGCGTATTGTGTTATCGGGTTACTACGGCTTTGATAATGCGGGTGATGAGGCCCTGCTTACCGCCATTAGTAACTCACTCAGAGCAGTAGACAAGACATTTGAAATCACTGTTTTGTCGGGGAACCCGGAACGGACTGCTATGGTTCACGGAGTCCGGGCTGTCAGCCGCATCAATCCCCTGGTGCTGATTAGAGAACTCTCCCGGGCGGACCTGTTGATAAGCGGTGGAGGCAGTCTGCTGCAGGACGTGACCGGACCGCTCTCCATACCTTACTATCTGGGGATTGTGGTACTGGCCAAGATTCTGGGAACCCGAGTAGTTTTTTACGCTCAGGGAATAGGCCCGGTAAACAGGAAACTAAGCCGGTACCTCATTAAACTGGTTGCCAACCGGGTGGAACTGATTACGCTGCGGGATGGTGAGTCCGCAGAGCTGCTTAAATCTATCGGCGTTTATCGGCCCCCGGTATACATTACAGCCGATCCCGTATTCTCCCTGCGTCCGACTGAGGAAGAAGTCCGCAACGCCGAGTCCTACCTGGCTCAATTGGGGCTTAAAAAAGATCAAGGAATAATCGGGATCTCCATACGCCCCTGGGAAACCTTCAGTGATCGGCAGATAGCCGAATTGCTTGATCGGGCGGCGGAACTGGGATATCCCCTCCTGTTCATACCCCTGCAGCACCCGGTGGATCTGGAGTACTCTTTACGCATAAAAAACCTGATGAAATCCCCGGCAACCGTCGTTGAGTCCCAGTTTTCTTCAACCGGCTTGATGGGAATTATTTCGCACCTGAGATTAATGATCGGCATGAGACTGCATTCGCTGATCTTTTCCGCCTGCGTGGGAACTCCCTTCGAGGGTATATCCTATGATCCCAAGGTCGAAGCCTTCCTCAAGCAGTTTAACAAAAGCCCTCTTTTTGATGGCCAAGCGTTTGACCCCGAACTTGCGGTTGCGAAGCTGGAACAGGCTCTTTCCGACCGTGACCGTGATTCGTCCCTAATACTCAAACAGGCGGCTGATCTCAAAGAGAAAGCGGATCAAAACGCCATCCTGGCCTTGAGGGCGGCAAAAGGCGAATTGCCGGCTGTATAATAAACTCCTCTCGTCCACTCACTTCGAGCACTCCCCCGGGGTTTCTGCTCATGACATGAATCCTTGTATCCCGGCTGCCATCCCGGATCTCCTCAAGGTTCCCGCCATCACATGAATCCTCGTATCAGCAGGAAAAATGCCAATTATTATCGAAGAAGGTTTTATCCCAGCATTAGAGGAATAATCTGATGGCTAAGCAGAGGTTAAAGAAATCTAAAAAACCGCAGCGGGTCCTGGCCCTGGACATTGGTACCCGCTCCATTGTGGGTGTTCTGCTGGAAAAGACGGATGAAGTTGTAATCCGAGCGGTGGAGTACCTGGAACATGAAGCGAGATCCATGTACGACGGTCAGATCCATGACGTGGAGGCAGTAGCGGCCGAAATCGCTTTAATAAGGAGCCACCTTGAGAAAACCACCGGGCTCAAGCTTAAAAAGGCTGCGGTCGCGGCTGCCGGCAGAGCCCTGCAGACGGCCACCGCAACCGCCACCGTCTCCCGTCCTCATATGTTTGAGGTTACCTGGGAGGAAACAAAAGCCCTGGAACTGGAGGCAGTGCAAAAAGCCCAGAAAAAAATTGCCGGGACTGATAAGAACTTAAGGGATCATTTCTGTATTGGATACAGTGTGGTTAACTACACCCTCGAGGATGAGGTCATACAAAACCTGGTCGGGCAAACCGGCAGCAAAATAGGAGTAGAGATAATAGCAACCTTTTTGCCCCGGGTGGTGGTGGACAGCCTGATTTCGGCTTTGAGGATGGCCGGCATGGAGGCCAGCAGCCTGACTCTGGAACCTATAGCCGCGCTGGCTGTAGCCATTCCCCCGCAGATGCGGTTGTTGAACCTGGCTCTGGTGGATATCGGAGCCGGCACCTCCGATATTGCCGTGGTACAGAAGGGGAAAATAGTAGCCTATGCCATGGTGCCGGTAGGCGGA
This sequence comes from Bacillota bacterium, assembly GCA_029781825.1. GTDB lineage: Bacteria > Bacillota > Syntrophomonadia > Syntrophomonadales > DTU052 > DTU052. The sequence goes on from JAKOVY010000148.1 coordinate 40,957, forward strand.
GATGAGATTACCGAGCGTCTGGCGGAAGAGTACCTGTTAGATTTCAATACCGCGGAGAAAGTAAAACGCCAACTGGGTGAAGAGGAGACTTTGACCTTTGCTGATGTTTTGGAAAACCGTATAACCGAGCCCGCGTCGTCGATAATAGAACGCATCCAACCTGCCATAAAAGAGCTGGCGGTCAGCGTGGCTCGAGAGATATTGATGGCCAACGGAAAAACGCCCGACGCCGTTATCTGCGTGGGAGGAGGCAGTCTAACCCCCGGTCTGCTGCAGGAACTGGCCGGTGCTTTGGAGTTGCCCCTGAACAGGGTGGGTATTCGCACCCGGGAAAACCTGGAAGGTATAATAGGAGAGCATCCGGCATTAACCGGTCCCCAGGCCGTAACCCCGCTGGGGATTGGGATTAATGCGATGGCCTCCCGCCCGCTGCCGCTGGTTAAAGTCAGGGTCAACAACCACGAAATTCCTCTGTGGGCTCTGCAGGAAATCACCGTGTCGACAGCCCTGCTGGCTTCAGGTTTCAACCTCACCCACTTGTTTGGACGCCCCGGTATGGGAAAGACCATTGAGGTTAACGGTACCCTCAGGCATTTCAAAGGGGGCCTGGGAACACCGGCCAACATCAGGGTTAACGGGGTGTTGGCGGGCATTGATACCCCTCTGCAGGCGGGAGACAGCGTTGAATTTATCCCCGGGCAGGACGGAGAGGATGCCCAAATCGCAGTAAGGGATCTGCTGGAAGATGGCGAGGGGACGATATTCGTAAACGGGGAACCCATAACCGCCCAGGCGCAAGTTTATGTTAACGGCCGATTGGCGGGATGGGATGACATCGTTCCCGACCGGGCCCAGGTAAGAATTATAAAGGGCCAACCCGTGGCAGAATTATTGATCAAAGCCGGAGTCAACCAAGAAAAACTTAATCCCCGAACCTTTCACTTCTATGTCAATGACCGGGACATTACCCGGGAATGGCACCCTTTACGGGTTTGCATTAATGGAAATGAAGCCAGTCTCGAATCTCATGCCGAATTCGGCGATCGTGTGGACTACTCCTTCCAGGAGGCGCCAACACTGCGTCAGATACTGGATGTCAAAGAAGAGGAAACTACAGTGGAACTGGTCGTAAACAACGAGCCCGTGGTCCTTCGCCGGGGAGGAATCGTGCTGCAGATGAACGGGAAAAGCGCGACTTTAGATGACACGCTGGAAGATGAAGCGGTGCTCAAGGTCACGCCTCAGGTATTGTCGCCAATTGTCAGCGACCTGCTGACGCAGATAACGGTAATGCCCAAACCATCAGGAAATCTGGTCATAAAGGTGAACGGAGCCGAGGCCGGTTTCACAACCCCTATTAAATCCGGGGATCGGGTGGACCTGTACTGGGACGAGCTCGAATGAACCCTGAAGTGAACCTCGATATGCAAATACTTAATTCGCAAACCCCACTCCATAATCTGTTCTAATAACAGACCTCACACTCGCAGCTTCTCAATTCGCTCTCAACATCATACCAGCAATGTTTTTAACATCCCGAAAATAAACGCATTTAATAGCAAGCAGAAGAAAAGTTAATAATAGTCAATGTAAACCTTCCAATTCGCCAAATATTGGGCACAAACAGGATTTGGTTTATTATCCGCTCGGTTCATAAAATAATAATAAACAAAGGTCAAAGAAAGTCAAAGAGGGGAATTGGTATGCGCAGCCTGTCAGACAGGATTGAGAAATATCTAAAGGTCTTAATTGAGCGCAGTGAAAATGAAGAGGTTGAGATTCAACGTATCGAACTGGCGGAGACTTTCCGGTGTGCTCCCTCACAGATTACTTATGTTGTGGCCACCAGGTTTACCGCCGACGAAGGATTCATAACCGAGAGCAAACGCGGGGGACGCGGTTTTATAAAGATACGCAAGGTTCCCCTTGATGAAAATGCCGGTAAAACCGGAATCAGCGAGGCCGAAGCCGAGAACGCCTTGCAGGACCTCAAGGACAAAGGCTTTCTGACCGATCGGGAAGCACTCCTGCTCAAGGAGATCCTAAGAGGCGAAGTCCTGGATCCGGCCACCGGTGAGAGCGATTACGTCAGATTTAAGATTATCAGCAAGGTGATGAATTTGATAAGAGAAATGGAGGGACAATGGGATGTATTGCGATGAATGTAAAACCAGACCGGCAACGGTAAGCGTTACCCAGATGTTTAACGGCAATCAGGTAAAGCTAAATCTCTGCCCCGAGTGTGCAGCCGAAAAAGGAGTTGGTTTGTTGAATCTGGGAGGCGCATCATTGCCCAAACTGCTGGGAAGCTTTTTCGGATTGGGACCGTTAAGCATGGGGCAGGTTCCTCCCCCGGTAATGACCAGCAAGTCTTGTCCCAACTGTGGCATTGGTCTAACAACCATCGGGCAGCATGGCCGTTTGGGATGCAGCACGTGTTATGAGGTATTCAAGGAACATTTGGAGCCGACCCTGAGGCGAATCCACGGCAACACTGTTCATACCGGCAAACTGCCGAAAAAGGGAGCCGGCAAGATTAAGCTGCGCAGACAGATTGAACAACTGAAATCTGAACTGCAGGCAGCCGTGGTCAATGAACAGTATGAAAAAGCTGCCGAATTGAGAGACAGGATAAAGGAACTGGAGAAGAGCGAGGGAGCGAGGTGATTAAAAAGATGTCATTGCATGAACTGGTCAAGAACCCAACTGTTGACTGGATGTCGGCCGAAGGACCTGAATCCGACATCGTAATAACCAGTCGCATCAGATTGGCCCGCAACCTGAATGGGCTGCCTTTTCCGCATCTGATGACGGATCAGGAAAAAGCTGAAAAGGTGTGGGATACGATTCGCAATGGATTGAAGAATGCCCCGGACCTGGAAATGATTTCGATGAACAAGCTGTCGGATTTGGAACGCCAGATGCTTCTGGAAAAACATCTGATCAGCCCGGAGCATGCCGAGGCGGTATCTCCCTATCGGGGCATCATAATAAATAAAACCGGATCAATAGCGATTATGGTAAATGAAGAGGACCATTTGAGGATCCAGTGTCTGCTTCCGGGTTTACAGCTCAACCAGGCCTACCGGTATGCGGATGACGTGGATGATTTGCTGGAAAAAAACCTGGAGTACGCGTTTGACGAGCAGTGGGGGTACCTGACTTCTTGTCCCACCAATGTGGGAACCGGGATGAGGGCCTCAGTGATGCTTCACCTGCCCGCACTTACCATGACCAATCAAAAGGGGGCTGTGTTCAACAACATCGCCCAACTGGGATTGACAGTGCGCGGTTTGTACGGAGAAGGCACGGAAGCCCTGGGCAATTTTTATCAGGTGTCCAATCAGATAACCCTGGGACAGACCGAAGAGGACATCATCAATAATCTGTGGACAGTTACCCTGCACGTGCTGGACCAGGAGAGAAATACACGGAAAAGGCTGCAGGAGGAAATGAAACATCAGCTGGAGGATAAGGTCTGGCGGTCTTACGGACTGCTTACCCATGCCCGGGTTATTACCTCCAATGAGGTCCTGGCACTGCTGTCCGACGTAGCCCTGGGGGTGGACTTGAAAATACTCCCACCCATTCCCCGCCGTATTATGAATGAGCTGATGGTTGCCATCAGGCCGGCGCATTTGCAGGCGGCCGGAGGGAGAAAAATGGATACAGCGGAGCGGGATGTTTTCCGCGCTCAAGTAATCAAGAGAATTCTAAGCAAAGTGAAGGAGGGATAATACATGATAAGGAGATTTACCCAAAGAGCACAAAGAGCAGTCCTGCATGCCCAGGAGGAAGCCAGAGAGCTTAATCATGCGGCAGTAGGAACCGAGCATCTTCTGTTGGGATTAATTAGAGAAGGAGAAGGAGTAGCCGCTCGAGCACTCCTCAATCTGGGAGCCGATTTAGGAAAGATCAGGGAAGAAGTCGCCAAGGTCCTCGGTGAGCAGGCCAGAGGGATGCAGGAAGGCCCCATGCGGGAGCTCCCGCTGACACCGCGGGCCAAGAGAGTCTTGAATATGGCGTTTGAAGAGTCTCAATTCCGCGGGGTCAACTATGTGGGAACCGAGCACATACTGCTGGCTCTGCTGCGCGAGGAGGATGGCATCGCCGCCCAGGTCTTAAGAAGCATGGGCATAAGGCTGGAATCCGTTCGCGAACAGCTGACGCTCCTTTTGGGAGGGGAACCAGCAGGTGAACCCGGGATACCCGAGGAAAAGGGAATGCCTTTCGCCCCGCCGGGGTACATGAAGAAACCGCGCAGCAAGACCAAAACCCCGGTATTGGACAGTTTCAGCCGGGATCTGACCCAGATGGCCCGTGATAACAAGCTGGATCCGGTTATCGGACGGGAGAAGGAAATCGAAAGGGTTATCCAGGTTCTATCCCGCAGAACCAAGAACAACCCGGTTCTCATCGGCGATCCGGGGGTAGGAAAAACCGCGATTGTGGAAGGCCTGGCCCAGAGGATTGTGGAGAACAAGGTTCCCGAGATCCTGGCGAACAAAAAAGTGCTGGTCCTGGATCTGTCGTCAATGGTAGCCGGCACCAAATACCGCGGAGAGTTTGAGGACCGCCTGACCAAGGTGGTAAATGAGCTCAGGAACGCCGGCGATGTAATAGTCTTCATCGACGAGCTTCACACCATTGTCGGTGCCGGTGCCGCGGAAGGGGCTATTGATGCTTCCAATATACTGAAGCCGTCACTGGCCCGCGGTGAGTTTCAGTGTGTAGGGGCCACCACCATTGATGAGTACCGCAAGCATATTGAGAAGGACGCAGCCCTGGAAAGAAGATTTCAACCTATTTACGTGGAGGAACCCACGGTAGAGGAGACCATTGCCATCCTCCACGGGTTGAGGGACCGGTATGAGGCTCACCATGGAGTCAAGATAACCGATGAAGCCTTGGAGGCAGCGGCCAGGCTGTCGAGCCGTTACATCACTGACCGCTTCCTGCCGGACAAGGCGATTGACCTGATTGATGAGGCTTCTTCACGGGTGCGATTGGAGCGCTATGTGCTTCCCGATGATTTGAAAGATATTGAAGCCAAGCTGCAGAAGATAACGGAAGAAAAACAGGAAGCCATCAATGCCCAGGAGTATGAAACTGCGGCCAGACTTCGTGATGAAGAACAGAAACTGAAGGCGGAAGCCGATCAGAAGCGCAAAGAGTGGGTCGGAAGCCGCAGCCTGGACTTGGGCGTAGTAACCGATGAGCATATTGCCGCCATCGTTTCCGCCTGGACCGGGGTTCCGGTAACCAAACTGACTGAGGGCGAATCGGCCCGCGTAGCCAATCTGGAGGAGGTTTTGCACCAGCGGGTTATCGGCCAGCATGAGGCCGTAACTGCAGTAGCCAGGGCGGTACGCCGTGCTCGTGCCGGCTTGAAAGATCCCAAACGCCCGATCGGTTCCTTCATCTTCCTTGGACCGACCGGGGTTGGAAAGACGGAGCTGGCAAGGGCTTTGGCCGAGGCCCTGTTTGGACAGGAGGATGCCTTAATCAGGCTGGACATGTCGGAGTACATGGAGAAGCATGCGGTTGCGAGGATGATCGGTGCTCCTCCCGGATATGTCGGCTATGACGAAGGCGGACAGTTGACCGAGAAAGTAAGGAGAAGACCTTTTTCAGTAATCCTGCTGGATGAGATTGAAAAAGCGCATCCTGAGGTGTTCAATATTCTGCTGCAGGTTCTTGAAGACGGCCGCTTAACCGACGGCAAGGGACGCACGGTAGATTTCCGCAACAGCGTGATCATCATGACCTCCAATGTCGGGGCTGAGGGAATCGGCAAGGAGAAGACTCTGGGATTCCAGGCCCGCGATGAAAAGGCGATAGATTACGAAAAGATGAAGGAAAGAATAATGGAGCGGATGAAGACCGTATTCAGACCGGAATTCCTGAACCGCCTGGATGAGATAATAGTGTTCCACAGCCTTACCGAAGAGGAATTGGGGCAGATTGTTGACCTCTTGGTGAACCAGGTTAAAACCCGGCTCAAGGAAAACGGTCTGGAGCTTGAGCTGACCGATAAAGCCAAAGCGCAGATCATCAAAGAAGGATATGACCCGGTGTTTGGAGCCCGACCGCTTAAGCGGGCCATTCAGAGGCTTATCGAGGATCAGATTTCAGAGGAGATACTGAAAGGCAACGTTAAGGCCGGCGATGTGGTCAAGGTCGATGTGGAGGACGAAAAGGTCGTTATCCGCAAAGGAGAAAAGGGCTAAAAAGCCCTTTTCTTTTTGCCCTTTATAAAATAAAATTCTAGAATGAATAGTAAATAAAGGTTTCGAAAAAACATTTTATTTTTTGGGACCCGGGCGAGGGCCCAAGGAGCTTATATGAGCAAAGCCAGAACCCTTTATTTCTGCTCGGAATGCGGGTACCATTCACCCAAGTGGATCGGCAGGTGTCCCGGGTGCAACTCCTGGAATACTCTGGTTGAAGAGGTGATCGGGGGAACAGGCAAGGCTTCACCGGTACCTGAGGGGAAAATCCCGTTTTTGTCGGAGCTGGCAAGTGAGGAGGTTCCCCGGTTTTCCAGCGGCAACAGTGAGCTGGACCGGGTCCTGGGAGGAGGAATTGTTCCCGGCAGCATAATCCTTCTCGGCGGAGAACCCGGCATCGGCAAGTCAACCCTGCTCCTGCAGACCGCAGATTCCTTGAGCAGACAGGGGCGGAAAGTCCTTTACCTGACGGGTGAGGAATCTCCCCGGCAGGTGAAGATGAGGGCTGAACGCCTGGGAATATCCGGCGACAGCATTTATGTCCTGAACGACTCCAGTCTTTCCGCTCTCCCCGGGTATTTGGAAAAGATAGATCCGGAAGCGGTAATTGTCGATTCCATTCAGACCGTATATGTTCAGGAAATCAGTTCCGTACCGGGGAGCGTAGCGCAGCTGCGGGAATGTGCAGGCCGGATCCTGGAACTGGCCAAAACGGCGGAACGGACCTTCTTCCTGGTAGGACATGTAACCAAAGACGGATCACTGGCCGGGCCCAAGTTGCTGGAACACATGGTTGACACCGTGATCTACTTTGAGGGTGATACCAACAATTATTATCGCATACTAAGGACGGTCAAAAACCGGTTTGGGCCCGCCAACGAGATCGGGGTCCTGGAGATGGCCGGGAACGGTCTGCTGCCGGTGGAAAACCCTTCCCGCATATTTTTGGAGCATCGGGGCGGTCTCCCCGGATTGACGGTGGTTGCGAGCTTTGAAGGCACCAGGCCTTTGCTGGTGGAGGTTGAGGCCCTGGTGGTGACTGCTTCCATCGGCTATCCCCGTCGGATGGCGTCGGGGATCGATTCCAACCGCCTGGCGCTGCTGGCGGCGGTCTTGGAAAAGCGCGGTGGCCTGGCACTGAGCAATAAGGATATCTATATCAAGGTAGCCGGAGGCGTTAATCTGAAGGACCCGGCGACCGATTTGGGTATAGCTCTGGCCATTGCTTCCAGTTATTGCGAGCGGCCGGTGCTGCCGGGGGGAGTAATTATCGGCGAACTGGGTTTATCCGGGGATATTCGGCCGGTTCCGTATATGAACCTGAGAATGAAAGAGGCACTGAAACTGGGTTTCTCGCATTGCTTGATACCGAAAGAGGTCGGGAAAGAAGAGCCGGCTGACCCCGAGCTGTCCGTCCTTGCGGTAGAAACCTTGAGTGACGCCTTAAGATATATATAGAAGGTAATGGGGGTATGGACACTTGAGAGACGAAGCCGTTCATCCAGATGGTTTTCAAGATGCGCTGCAATTGGTCGCCCCGGGAACCACGCTTCGCCAGGGCATTGAAAACATCATCAAGGCCAGGACCGGGGCTTTGCTGGTGGTTGGAGATTCCCCTGAGGTGATGGCTCTGGTGAGCGGCGGGTTTCATCTGGACTGTGAACTGACACCCTCCAACCTATACGAGTTGGCGAAAATGGATGGAGCCATAGTCTTGAGCAAAGATGCCTCGCGAATTCTGGTTGCCAATACGCAGCTGGTTCCTGACCATACCTTGCCTGCCAGCGAAACCGGGATTAGACATCGGACTGCGGAGAGAGTTGCCAGACAGACCGGAGAACTGGTTATTGCCATCTCCCAGCGCCGGAGCATTGTTACCCTGTTCAAGGGGCCTCATACTTATGTCCTCCAGGAGATTGGGGCTATTCTGGTCAAGGCCAACCAGGCTCTGCAGACCCTGGAGAAGTACCGGGCCGTTCTGGAGAAGGACATTGTCAGGCTCGGGGGAACCGAGTTTGAGGACATGGTGATGGTTTCCGAAGTGAGTCGGGCCCTCATGAGGTGTATGATGGTCCTCTCCATCGGGCAGGAGATTGAGAAATATATAATGGAGCTGGGAAACGAAGGCCGTCTGGTCAAGATGCAGCTTGACGAACTGGTGTCCAATGTGGAAGAGGAAGCGATACTGATAATAAAGGATTATTCTCGCTACCCGGACAAATCACCATATGAGATCTTCGATACCCTTATGAAGTCTTTCAAAGAGGATGTTGCGGACGCGGTTACCATCGCCAGGATACTGGGTTTGGGTACCTCGGCCAGCATACTGGATATGCAGGTAGCCCCGCGGGGATACCGGATACTGCAGAAACTCCCCCGGATACCCACCCAGGTAATAGAAAACCTGGTGGTAACCTTTGGGGACTTCCCCCGCATTATGCAGGCTTCCATAGAAGAGCTGGATGATGTGGAAGGGATCGGGGAAGTAAGGGCCAAATCCATAAAGAACGGACTGAAACGCATGCAGGAACAGCTGATCCTGGAATACATGGTTTGATAAGGGTGTATCCAGTTAAAAGCCCCCGGTGGTTCAAAACCGGGGGCTTTTTAAATTCAATACCATTATGCAGTCAGATATATAATTATGAAGCCCATGTAATCCGAGGTTAGGTTTTGTACGGATGGGGTGCGCACCGCCCCGTCCGCAGGGTTATGTCAGATTAAAAACGTCCAGAGTGCTGGCTTTCTTGTACTCGTGGATAAAAATGTCGTACAGATTGAGGTCCAGTATGTTGCATAAGGCAGCGGTGTAAAACAGGCTCTTGCCCAGTTCGTTGATTATAACCTCCTCACAGTTGGGGCATAAACTGCCGCGTACATGAGCGTCCAGATAATTTCTCAATTCAAAAATCGACTCGCAATCTTCCGGAATTGAAACTTTCTTGGCCTCGATGGAAAGACAACCGCAGTCATTTACGGATTTGCAAACTCCCCGGTTGATCCGGGCGGCGGATTCAGCGAGTTTGGACAAGACGTCGAGGATGCTGTGGTGGCGAATAAGCAGACTGGCGACCTTGTTCTGAAACTCATCACAGATCAAGTCCTTCATAATGAACAGGAAACCTCCTTTTCCATCAAAGATTACCTGTCTCGTTCTAAATAATTATATATTTGCTGCAAACTTGCTGTCAATTTCACGTTCTCCCAAAATCCGGTTTTGTCGGCCGATAGACGCCGTTTGCATAAATAATAGTAATATATTTCCATGACCGACTTGCTCTGCTGCATAATGTTCCCAGGAATTAAGAACAATATGGAGTAGGAGGTGAAAAAATGAACAAGCGTCTGAATATCTTCTTCATCTTGATTTCGGTTCTCATAGGAGCCTGGACGGGTGTAATGAGTTTTCCCTATCTGGGCGGAAACTTGCTTCTAACCGGTGGCGTTGCCCTGGCAGCGGCCCTGGGGAGTTTTTTTCTGTGCCGCTTGACCACTCTGTACTGCAAGAAAGGCTGGGATTACTTTAATGACGCCATGGAAAAAACCTCGGTGGAAGTACTGCTGGGGGGCATGCTGGGGATGCTGCTGGGGATAACCGTGGGGTTCATTCTGGGCTATCCGTTTGTCGTAATTGATGTGGCCGGAGAGTACATCAAATTCTTTTCCTTTTTTGCCTTCGGGTTCCTGGGACTGACCATCGGCCGCAAAAAGGCTTACGACTTTATGAACCTGCTGCGTCCCAACAACTCAAAGGACTCGCTGGCTCTGTACCGGAATGACAAGGTCCTGGACACCAGTGCGATTATTGACGGCCGTATCTACGATGTGGCCCTTTCCGGTTTTCTTGAGGGACAGCTGGTGGTGCCTGCTTTTGTCATTGAAGAGCTGCGTCACATCGCAGACTCTTCCGACTATATACGGCGCAGCAAGGGCCGCCGCGGGTTGGAGATATTGAGCAAAATGCAGAAACACCCGGGAATTAAAATCTGGATATATGAAGGAGATTTTCCGGAAGAGCGAGAAGTAGACATGAAACTGCTGCGGCTCTGTAAAGAATTGGACGCCAGCATTGTTACCAACGACTATAACCTCAATAAAGTGGCAGAGCTGCAGGGAATCAAAGTCCTCAACGTCAACGAACTCACCAATGCCGTCAAGGTGATTGTATTCCCGGGCGAGACCATGAAGGTCAATGTTATCAAAGAAGGCAAAGAGGATGGACAGGGCGTCGGATACCTGGAAGACGGAACCATGGTGGTTGTAGAAAACGGACAGGAAGAGATCGGTCAGGAGATAGAAGTTATGGTTACCAGCGTGTTTCAAACCGCGGCCGGCCGCATGATATTTACGAGAAAATCCAAAGAAGGAGGCCGCCTCAACCAGACGGTGCAGAAACTGCAAGAGGTGAATATCTTTGGGTGATACCGGAGTGATCCTGGCGGCGGCTGGTCAGGGCAAGCGCATGGGACGCCCGGTCAACAAGGTTTTACTTAGTTTGGCGGGTCAGCCGGTAATAAAGTACTCCCTCGATGTTTTCGAGACGCTGCCTGATGTTGAAGAGATTATACTGGTTGCTCACCCCCAGGAAGTATCAGTAATGGAACAGGACATTGTCAAGCGTTATGGGTATCGCAAGGTAAGGAAGATTGTGCCCGGGGGGCGGGAACGACAGGATTCAGTGTGGGCAGGCCTCAATGCTCTGGGTGATAATCTGAATCTGGTGGCCGTGCACGATGGGGCGCGGCCGCTGGTTTCACCCGAGTTGGCTCTGCGGGTTATTGAAGCCGCCCGGGTTTTTGGTGCCGCCTGTCCCGGGGTTCCCTCCAAGGATACTCTGAAAAAGGTGGGCGCCGACGGCTGTGTTGAGGCTACTCTCGACCGCTCCCGGCTTTACCAGATCCAGACCCCGCAGGTGTTTGAAATCTCCCGGTTGAAAGAGGCCTACCGCCAAGCCTTTGCCCGGGGTTTTGTGGGAACCGACGACGCCGTTATTTACGAAGAGTTCTGCGGACCCGTACGGGTGGTGGAGGGTGATTACCGCAACCTGAAGATCACAACCGAAGACGACATGTATATGGCTCAGGGAATACTGAGCGGGGAGAGGGCAATGAGAGTTGGCAATGGCTATGACGTTCACCGCCTGGTTGAGGGGCGGAAACTGATAATCGGAGGGGTGCGGATACCCTTCGAAAAAGGACTGGCCGGCCATTCGGATGCGGATGTATTGGTCCATGCGATATGCGATGCACTGCTGGGTGCGGCGGGTCTGCGTGATATCGGGTTTTATTTCCCTGACAGTGATCCGGAGTTTCATAACATAGACAGTCTGATACTTCTGAGAAGGGTCGGAACCATGGTTTCCGACCTGGGTTTGGAGATAGTAAACATTGACAGCACAGTAATCTGCGAACGGCCAAAGATAGCTCCTTACCTGGAAGATATGAAGCAAAACCTGGCAGCAGCACTGGGGATTGACGTCTCCCGGGTAAATATTAAAGCAACCACTACCGAAGGCCTGGGGTTCACCGGCAGAGGAGAGGGAATTGCCGCTCAGGCCAGTGTGCTGCTCGGTGGGGGCTCTCGACGCGGTGTCATTTTATGATTATTATAATAAATGGTGTCCGGTGATTCAGACCGGTCATCAATAGTATTTTAGGGGAGAACTAAAGATGGCGGCTAATACCGGATCGACCAATTTCATTCATGCCATTATTAATGAAGATTTAAGAACGGGATATTATGGAGGGCGCGTACATACCCGGTTTCCTCCCGAACCCAACGGGTACCTGCATATCGGCCACGCCAAATCCATATGCCTTAACTTCGGTACCGCAGCCCTTTACAACGGGCTGTGCAACCTCCGCTTCGATGATACCAACCCCTCGAAAGAAGAAGTGGAGTTTGTGGAATCAATCAAGGAGGATGTCCGCTGGCTCGGTTTCGACTGGGAGGACCGTTTGTATTATGCATCCGATTACTTCGAGCAGCTCTACGAGTTTGCGGTTCAGTTGATAAAGCTTGGACGGGCCTATGTGTGCGACCTGTCCGCTGAAGAAATCAGGGAATACCGGGGGACCCTGACCCAACCCGGAAGGAACAGTCCCTATCGAGACCGGTCCGTTGAAGAAAACCTGGACCTTTTCCGGCGCATGCGGGACGGGGAGTTCGAGGACGGCTCCAGGGTGCTGAGGGCCAAAATCGACATGGCATCCCCCAACCTCAACCTGCGGGACCCGGTGATGTATCGCATAATGCGGCAGACTCACCATCGCACCGGCGATAAGTGGTGTATTTATCCGATGTACGACTTTGCTCACCCCTTATCCGACTATTTGGAGGGTATAACCCACTCCATCTGCACGCTCGAATTCGAAGATCACCGTCCCCTTTACAATTGGTATCTGGAGACTCTGGGGCTTGAGAATCGCCCCAAGCAGATAGAGTTTGCCCGGCTCAACCTCACCCATACGGTGATGAGCAAGAGAATACTGCGCCAGTTGGTTGAGGAAGGGATTGTGAACGGCTGGGATGACCCGCGGATGCCCACTATTTCAGGCCTGCGCCGCAGGGGTGTAACCCCCGCCGCCATCCGCGACTTCTGTGACCGCATCGGGGTGGCCAAGAGCAACAGCACGGTTGACATTGGCCTCCTGGAACACTGCATCCGGGAGGACTTGAACAAGAATGCCTACCGGGTGATGGCGGTTCTTCGCCCGCTCAAAGTGGTAATTGAGAATTACCCCGAGGATCTGGTGGAGGAGCTTGACGCCGAGAACAATCCGGAGAACCCCGAAATGGGTACGAGGAAGATCCCCTTTTCCCGGGTGCTGTATATAGAACAGGATGATTTCCTTGAAGACCCGCCGAAGAAGTTCTTCCGCCTCTCACCTGGGAAAGAGGTGCGATTGAAACATGCCTACATCATTAAATGCGAACGGGTGATAAAAGACGAGAAGACCGGGGAAATAATTGAGCTCCGGTGCACCTATGACCCCACTACCAAGAGCGGAATGGAGTTTGGTAATCGCAAGGTGAAGGGGACCCTGCACTGGGTTTCGGCCCGGCACGCCGTTAAGGCGGAAGTCCGGTTGTTCAATCACCTCTTCCTGGACCCGTATCCGGACGAGGAGAAAGATGAACAGGGTTACCGGGCCCTGATCAATCCAAATTCCATGGAGGTTTTGACCTCCTGTATGGTGGAGCCCGGCCTGGCCGATGCTACACTTGATAAGAGATACCAGTTCCTGCGGCAGGGTTATTTCGCCCTGGATCCGAAAGATTCAAGTCCTGGGAACCTGGTGTTTAATCGGATAGTGTCCCTGCGTGATTCCTGGGCCAAGATCCGTGATTCCGAAAACTAAGGAAACGCTTTCAGGACCAGTCAGTATCGACCTGTATGATTGCCCTGAGGCCTTTGCTCAGGGTGGTTTTTTTGGTTTCTGCCGCAAGGTTGGCAGTATAACGCATGTGCATTCTACATTCGGGAGGAGGGAGACCGGCAGTTGCTGCCGGTCAGGTCAAGGATGAAACAGATAAAGGTCAGATTTGCACCCAGTCCCACTGGTCCCTTACATATTGGCGGTGCCCGTTCCGCCTTGTTCAATTACCTTTTTGCCAGGAATCAGGGGGGAAAGATGCTCTTGAGGATTGAGGATACCGATCTGGAGAGGTCGTCTCTCGAGTATGAGCGGGAGATAGTCGAATCCCTTTCCTGGCTGGGAATAGACTGGGACGAAGGCATCGATGTCGGCGGCGACAACGGGCCCTACCGTCAAACGGAACGGCTGGATACATACCAGCGCTATGTTGACCAGCTCTTAAGAACCGGTCATGCTTATCACTGTTTCTGCACCGAAGAGGAGTTGGCCCGGGAACGTCAGGCCCTGCTGGAGAAGGGTGAGATTGTTGCCTACTCGGGAAAATGCCGCGACCTTAATCCCGAGGAGCGGGAGAGGAAGCTGCGCCAGGGATTTGTTCCCACCGTGCGTTTTCGAGTTGCTCCCGGTGAAGAGATAGTAGTCAACGATCTGGTTCGGGGTACCGTCACTTTTGACAGCTCGGAGATCGGGGATTTCATTATTGTCAAATCGGATGGCATTCCCACTTACAATTTTGCCGTGGTGGTGGATGACCACGAAATGGGGATAACCCATGTCATCCGGGCCGAGGAGCACCTGTCCAACACCCCCCGGCAGCTTTTGATTTACCGGGCTTTGGGATTTGAAATACCCGAGTTTGCCCATATCTCACTGATCCTGGGCAAAGACCGGCAGAAGATGAGCAAGCGGCACGGAGCTACCTCGATTATACAGTACCGTGAGTCCGGATACCTTCCGGAAGCGGTATTCAACTTCCTGGCCCTTTTGGGATGGTCCCCCGAGGGTGAACAGGAGATCCTGGGACGGGATGAGATAATAAGGCAGTTCAGCCTCTCGAGGGTAGCCAAGAACCCCGCGGTTTTTGATCTGGACAAGTTAAACTGGCTGAACGCGCAGCATATAAAGCGTAAATCGATGACGGAACTGGGAGAGATGCTGAAACCCTATCTCAAAAACTCTCCCTATTGGCATAATGTGGAGCAGATGGACCGGGCAACTTATGAGGTTTTGGTAGAGGCGGTCCGGGAGCGCATCGTCTGCCTGGTTGATGTGGTTAAAGAGGTTGAAACTTTCTTCGCTCCTCCCCAGTATGATGGCGATACGATAAGCAGGCTGGAACAACCGGAGGTAAAGGGAATGCTGCAGGGCTTATTGGAACACCTCCCGGATAGGCTCGACCTGGAGCAGGCCCGCAGCTTCATGAAAGGGCTGCCCAAAGCCCTGCAGCTGCCCGCCAAGCAGGTTTACATGCCCATAAGGTTGGCATTGACCGGAAGCCCGCAGGGGCCGGAACTGCCTTACCTCCTGGTGGTGATGGGAGTTCCGGAGGTCAGGCGGCGGATCGCCGGGTTGATAGGACATCGGTGACGCATCTGCAGGGCGGAACAAAAGACGAGGATGATTGACACGTTTCAGCCGCCTGCATATAATGATTCTAATCAAAACTTAAAAGCAAAAAAGCGGTGAAGAGGAAGAGTAGGTATCGACTCCCCATAAGAGAGAAATGGTCGGTGGGCTGAGAGCCATTTCGGGAACGAGCGATACGCGAAGTGCGCCTTGGAGCTTAGTCATACGGGTTGTTCCGTTATCGACTGTCGAGTGGAGCCCCCAGCTCAAGCAGAGTGGGACCGCGAAAAGCTCAGCCTTTCGTCTCTGCACAGGCGAAGGGCTTTTTTATATCAGAGTAATAATCCGATTGAAAATACTAATGAAGGAGGATTGAGATAATGGGATTTTTCAAGACCCTCAAGCGAGACCTGGATGTGGTCCTGGAAAGAGATCCGGCAGCCCGCAGCCGGCTGGAGGTCATATTGTGTTATCCCGGTTTTCATGCCCTGCTCTGGCATCGATTGGCCCACTGGCTCTGGAAGCGCGGCTGGCTGCTTTTGGCTCGTTTGGTGTCGCAGCTTAACCGAACTCTGACCCAAATCGAGATCCACCCCGGGGCCCAGATCGGAGAGGGCTTCTTCATAGACCATGGTGCCGGGGTGGTAATAGGTGAGACCACCATAATCGGGAACAATGTTACCCTGTACCAGGGAGTTACCCTGGGAGGTACCGGTAAAGAGAAGGGCAAGCGCCATCCAACCATAGGCAACAATGTGGTAATAAGCACGGGCGCCAAGGTCCTGGGCTCGATAACCATCGGCGACAATGTGAGAATCGGTGCCGGGTCGGTGGTGCTGAAGGATGTTCCCCCCAACTGCACCGTGGTTGGGGTTCCGGGAAGGGTGGTAGTCAGAAACGGAGCCCGGGTTAAGCCCATAGAGGAGATTGATCTAAACCATCACCTCTTGCCGGACCCGATTGCCGAAGCCATGCAGGCTCTGCAGAACAGGATAAACTCGTTGGAAGAGCGGCTGCAGGAACTGGAAAAGGAGGCCCAACATGATAAAAGTCTACAATACGCAAAGTAGGAAAAAGGAAGAGCTGCGCAGCATCAACCCCCCCAAGATCGGAATGTATGTATGTGGGCCTACCACCTACAACTATATACACCTGGGCAACGCCAGACCCCTGGTGGTGTTTGACACCATCAGAAGGTATCTTAAGTACCGGGGGTTTGAAGTAACCTATGTCCAGAATTTCACCGATGTTGATGACAAAATCATCAACCGGGCTCATGAGGAGAACAAGGAAGCCCATGAAATAGCCGATTTCTATATCGCCGAGTATTTCAAGGACGCCCGGGCGCTTCATGTGCGGGAGGCCGATCTTCACCCCCGGGTAAGCGAGCATATACCTGAAATTATTGAGGCTATAAGTACGTTGATCGATAAAGGACATGCGTATGTCAGGGACGGGGATGTCTTCTTTGCAGTCAGTTCATTTCCGGGCTACGGCAAGCTTTCCGGCCGCAGCCCGGAGGATATCCTGGCGGGAGCGCGGATCGAGGTGGACGACAGAAAAGAGGAACCCCATGATTTTGCGCTCTGGAAGAGCGCCAAACCGGGTGAACCCTACTGGGAAAGTCCCTGGGGGAAGGGGAGACCCGGATGGCATATAGAGTGCTCGGTGATGTCGATGAAGTACCTGGGCAGTACTCTGGATATTCACGGCGGAGGAGCCGACCTGGTCTTTCCCCACCATGAAAATGAGATTGCCCAGTCGGAAGCTTACACTGGACAAACTTTTGTGCGTTACTGGCTCCACAACGGTTTTATCACCGTTAACAAGGAGAAGATGTCCAAGTCGCTGGGGAACTTTTTTATCGTTCGCGATATCCTGCAGAAGTACTCCGGCAATGTAGTGAGGCTCTATCTCCTTTCCACCCATTACCGGAGTCCCCTGGATTTTGACGATTCCAAGCTCGAGGAAGCGGAAAGGGCCCTTGAACG
Source organism: Bacillota bacterium (assembly GCA_029781825.1). Classification (GTDB taxonomy): domain Bacteria; phylum Bacillota; class Syntrophomonadia; order Syntrophomonadales; family DTU052; genus DTU052. The sequence continues at coordinate 58,123 of JAKOVY010000148.1, forward strand.
CATAAAGAATTCCTGGCAGCTGCTGCAGGAAGCCCTCCGGGAACCGGGATCGGCGGATTCAACACCGAGGGATGAAGAACTGTCCAAAGAGCTGGAGACATTAAGAGCCGAGTTCATCATGGCAATGGACGATGATTTTAACACCGCTCTGGCTATCAGCCATATTTTCGGTGTAGTCCGGGCTGTAAACCGTTACCTGGCTGAAGTTAAGGCAAGATCCAGGTCGGCTCTGGAGCATGCGATGCAGATATTCACGGAGATGATAGAAATCATAGGGATTGCTTTGGATGCCGAGGAGGGGACGCAAGCCTCGTTGAGCAAAGTTCGGGACATAGTCTCAAGTCTCGTAGAATTCAGGAGTCAAGTCCGTAAGGAAAAGGACTACCGGACCGGGGATATGGTGCGGGACCTTTTATCCCGTCAGGGAGTCATCCTTGAGGACAGTAAGGAAGGCAGCCGGGTCCGGATGGAAGCCGAACCGGAAATCGAAAAGCTGATGGCGGACATAATGGAGATGCGCCAGTCGTTGCGAAAGGACAAGAATTTCGTCCGGGCTGATCAGCTGCGTGAGGCTCTGGCTGCACAAGGCATCATTATCGAGGATACCCGAGAAGGGTCCAGGTGGAGGTTGGTTGACTAGGTGCTTGCATCACCGGGACTGTCCGACAAGGAACTGGCACAAATCTCGCCCCTGGTGATGGCCTATATCGGGGATGCGGTATATGAGCTTGCGGTACGTAGCCGAAAAGTCATGGACCGGACCCGGCAGGTCCGGGATATACACCAGGAGGTCGTGGGACTGGTTAACGCTGAAAAACAGGCCCAATTCCTGAGAAAGATCGAGGACCGCCTTACCGAGGAGGAAATGGCGGTGGTTAAGCGGGGAAGGAATGCCAAGACCCACTCTGTTCCCCGACACGCGGGTACCGCCGATTACCGATGGAGTACCGGGCTGGAGGCGCTTTTCGGCTACCTGTATCTGAAAGGTGATGAAGAACGGCTTCGGGAGCTCCTGGAGATGATCGATTTTACCTGAGGTTCGGAAGATAAATAAATGCCGGACGCCCGCTCGGGAAGGGACTATGCCGTCGTGCGCCGCCGGGGTTTACCTTAAGCCCTCATTCTTTTTGCAGGTTTATGGGGATATGGCATTTTACGTCAAAATTCCTTTTCTTATAATTAAATATAAGTAACGCACCCATTATCTATAGAAGAGGTATTATCAACATGAAGGTAAAACTGGTGGCCTACACACCGAACCCCGAAAAAACGGTGGCTCTGGCAGCCCGGATGTGCTACTCCAATCGGGGGGTAGACAACCTGGTGGACGCTCTCACCCCGGCAGAGGTAGAGAGAATGGTCAAGATGTTGACTGCAGTAGGACATTTATCCCCCATTGAGCATGTCACTTTTACTTTTGCGGTCGAAGGTATAAGCAGAGCCTGTTCGCACCAGCTGGTGAGGCACCGTATAGCCTCCTATTCTCAGAAGTCGCAAAGGTACGTAGACGAAACCGCCTTTGATTATATTGTACCTCCCAGCATAGCCAATAACCCGGAAGCTCGGGAACTGTATAACCGGGCAATTAAAAACATTCAGGAGAGTTACCGGCAGCTTTCCGAGATGGTGCCCCGAGAAGATGCCCGATACATACTCCCCAATGCCACCGAGACCAAGATGGTGTTCAGTTTCAATGCCCGTTCACTGTATAATTTCTTCTCCCAACGGCTCTGCCTGCGGGCCCAGTGGGAAATCCGGGAGATGGCGCAGCTCATGCTGACGGAAGTTATGAAGGTGGCTCCGCTTCTTTTTTCCAAAGCCGGTCCTTCCTGTGAGGTGGAAGGGATATGCTGGGAAGGGGAAAAGTCCTGCGGGAGATGCGAAGATATCAGGGAAAGGTAAGATAGTTATTAACGATCTGTTACTGGGAATAAACAGCGTTCTGGAGGCTTTGCAGGCCGGTCGAAAAATCAAGGTGATTCGGATTGCCCGGAACCAATCCGACCGGCGGCTGCAGGAGGTATTACGTCTGGCTGAAGACAGAGGAATAGAAGTAATAAAAGACGACAAGAAGGTGCTCGATCGCATAGCCGCTTCAGGATCCCATCAGGGGATAATTGCGGAGGCCGAGCCTTACCGGTATTATTCGCTGGATGATATTCTAAACCAGGCGGCGGAACAGGGAGAGGAACCCTTGCTGCTGCTGCTGGATGGGATAGAAGACCCCCAGAACCTGGGAGCCATCATAAGAACAGCCGAGGGCTTGGGTGCTCACGGAGCAGTGATACCCAAACACGGTGCGTGCCCGGTTACACCGGCTGTGACCCGGGCCTCGGCCGGTGCCAGCGAACATCTGAAAGTTGCCATGGTAACCAATATGGTGTCGGCTATGAAAGAACTTAAGGAACGCGGGATGTGGATCGTCGGAACCGACAGCCGGGCTGCTGTTTCCTGCTATGATATGACCTACCCCGACAGCATTGCGCTGGTAGTCGGTGGGGAGGGAAAGGGAATCCGAAGGCTGGTAAAGGAGAACTGTGACTATATGGTGAGTATTCCGATGCGGGGACGGGTTAATTCCCTTAATGCCTCCGTATCAGCGGCCATTGTTTTGGCCGAGATAGTTCGACAACGGCGGGCAGCGATTAGGGATAATGGCTAAGTTGATTATTATTGACGGATATAATGTTATATACAACTGGCCGGAACTTAAAGCCCTGAGCGATGAGAAAATGGAACTGGCGCGCGAAAAACTGATTGATAAACTCAGCAGCTATGCCGCCTACACCGGGAACGAGATTAAACTTGTTTTTGACGGTCACCTGGTGAAAAGAGGCAAGGGGAGCAGGCAGAAGATTGGCGGCATCGAGGTTATCTTCACCCAGAGCGGAATAACAGCGGATCAAGCCATTGAGAAAATGATTCAGAAAGCGCACAAAGATACGTACGTGGTGACCGGTGACGAGATCGAGCAGTGGGTGATCTTCGGACGCGGAGCCTGGCGCGTGACACCCAAGGAATTCTGCAAAGAACTCATGGACACCCTTGACGAAATGAAGACTTACAACCGGGAGCAAAATGTTCAAGAGAGATTTCTTTTTTACCGATTGGATTGGAAAATAAGAGAAATACTGGAAAGATGGAGGAGAAGTAAATAGTGCCAGTGGTTGACGCCTCAGGTTTAGTATGGCTATAATAATTGTTGTAAAAGGGACAGGTTTGCCTCCCGGGGAAACCCGAGATATGCACAACACAAAACTGGGGGCGTTCAGATGAGCATGCCGGCCTGCACGAATCATGTCTATTCGTTAGACGAAATGCTGGATGAAGAGATTGTAGAATTGGCACAAGCTAACGATCAACCCGCCACAGAGTATCTGGTAGACAAGTACAAGAACTTCGTAAGAGCAAAGGCCAGGTCTTACTTTTTAATCGGTGCCGACAAGGAAGACATCATTCAAGAGGGAATGATCGGCCTTTTCAAGGCTATTCGTGACTACAGAGGAGACAAGCTCACCTCGTTCCGAGCCTTTGCGGAATTATGCATCACCAGGCAGATAATAACGGCCATCAAAACAGCCACCAGGCAGAAACACATACCGCTTAATTCCTATGTGTCGCTGAACAAACCCATTTATGACGATGAGTCCGACCGGACTTTGATGGACATTCTGTCCACCACTCGCATAACCAATCCTGAAGAGATAGTAATCAGCAAAGAAGAGTTTATCTGTATTGAAAAGAAAATGGGCGAGATCCTGAGTTCGCTTGAGTGGAAGGTTTTAATGGCTTACCTGGAAGGAAAGTCGTACCAGGAGATCGCCAGCGACCTCAAACGGCACGTCAAATCCATCGATAATGCCCTGCAAAGAGTTAAGCGCAAACTGGAGAAATACCTGGAGGACCGGGAAGATATTTAAGTCCCGGTTTCTGCGCGCTATTCCTTGACAATTCTTCTCGAGCGCGTATAATAGTTAGTGCGTGCGACATCGAGCCGACGTAGCTCAATTGGTAGAGCAGCTGACTTGTAATCAGCAGGTTGCGGGTTCGAGTCCCATCGTCGGCTCCAAACAAGCAACTATGGAGGGATACCCAAGCGGCCAAAGGGGGCAGACTGTAAATCTGTTGGCACCGCCTTCGCTGGTTCGAATCCAGCTCCCTCCACCATATAATATTGACAAGAGTTCCGCTATAGATATAATTAAACAGCGAAAACCTTTACGACGCGGGGTGGAGCAGTTGGTAGCTCGTCGGGCTCATAACCCGAAGGTTGTCGGTTCAAGTCCGGCCCCCGCAACCATGTTTATTAAGCCCATATAGCTCAGTCGGCAGAGCGTATCCTTGGTAAGGATAAGGTCACCGGTTCAAGTCCGGTTATGGGCTCCATCCATATGGCGGTGTAGCTCAGTTGGCTAGAGCATGCGGTTCATACCCGCAGTGTCCGGGGTTCGAATCCCTGCACCGCTACCAGGTCAGGTAAGGAAGTGGGTATAACTCACTTCCTTTTTTGTAATGGGTATTCGCTTGCAAGCCCGTTTAATTAAGGAGGAATTTGGGTACAAACCTAGAAATAAGCCCAAGACGATATTAAAAAGGAAAGGTGAGCAGGTAATGGCAAAGCAGAAATACGAAAGGACAAAACCGCACGTAAACATAGGGACAATCGGTCACGTAGACCACGGGAAGACCACCTTGACGGCGGCCATAACCCTGGCGCTGTCCAAGAAGGGTAACGCGAAGGCCACCTCTTACGAAGAGATTGACAAGGCTCCGGAAGAAAGGGAAAGAGGAATAACCATCAACACCGCTCACGTAGAGTATGAGACCGAAAAGCGGCACTATGCGCACGTAGACTGTCCGGGACACGCCGACTACATCAAGAACATGATAACCGGGGCGGCCCAGATGGACGGAGCCATCCTGGTGGTATCGGCAGCCGACGGTCCCATGCCGCAGACCCGGGAACACATATTGCTGGCACGT
>JAKOVY010000154.1 GCA_029781825.1 Bacillota bacterium
CAAAAATCCAACACCCTCTGGTTCTGCGTGAACAGGGCAAAGACGGCAGCCTGGACACACCAGCATACTCCGTGGTTATTCTTGGCATTCATCTCACTGACCCCATAGGGATGGGTGCAGATCCATTCCAAATAAGCGGCAAACCAGGCTTTCAAACCGTTCAGGATCCGACTGGTAAGAAATTCAGAACCGTCCAACGCAGCTACGGCAAACGGAAGATCAATTAAATGGAGCGTATCAATAATCCCAATTCCCCGTCCCGAACAGCGACCGGGGATTGCTTGCGCATAGCGGAGGTGAGGATTCATCCTGGTTTGCGGCTCTAGAAAAAATTCCCGTAAAAAAGTTACAGCTTTCTCCGCATACTTTTCATCCCTGGTAATCAGGTAGCCCGCCGCTAAGTTGGCAACATTCGTTCTCATCTTTCGCAGCAACCGGCGGTGATGATCGAAATTATCCGGGTTCGTCAGCCCGTCGCGCCTGATGTATGGTAACCCGTCGGCCGTCTGAGGATTGGGCCACCAATAATCACCATTTGAATAATAGTCATTAGGCCCGCCCTCGCTTAGGGGTGCAATTACATCGGTGAGATGAACCGGTTTTTGGCGCCAGGAGAATTCGGCCTTCCTGAGGATCCAGTCTTGATCAAAATATTGTTCAAGACGCGCCAGCATTCTGATTCCTCCAGTTGCTCATTTTTTAAGATCATAAAATTAGATCGCTACTCGATACTGGCCGCTCCTCACTCATTCATTTAAGGTTACCGGCGGCTGCGTCAAGGATTGTTCACGGGCGATACGTTCGCGGACCCACGTCGCTTTCTTTCAAGACGACCGGTGGATGCGCTCCTTTTGTCGGATCAAGCGCATAATACAGACCATCACTACCCAAGGTAATTTGCGGATCGGACAACACAATCCCTTCCGGAGGGGTTAGGGTGAGTAGTCCTAAAAATGAACCGTAAAAAATATCCCCGGAAAAACTGACTTCCTGAACTTTTTTGACCTCACGAATCAAAGCGTACTCGCGCTCCCCTGTGAGATTGTTCCGGATAACATTATTGGCAAAACTCACCGAGACCGGTGGGGCTTGAGTATTACCTCCGCCAAAGACCAGACTCTGCTGGCAATCAATGAGCGAGTTATTCTCCACCCTGATCTTTTCCGTCGGCCAGTATCCATTCAAGGCGGGTTTCAGATCACTACCATAGATTACGATTCCGCCTCTGGCATTACTCGTAGTCCTTACCCCCTCAATGTAGTTATTGATGATCAGATGCTCTTTGTCCATCACACGGATCCCACCGGCATCTGTGAGATTTCCGGTTTTGATCACATTCCCCTCAACTACGCAGTTGTTACCATGGCGCAAGCAGATGTGGCCTTTGCAATTGATTAGGGTATT
>JAKOVY010000177.1 GCA_029781825.1 Bacillota bacterium
TCTTTGACTCATAATCCCAATATCGATGAAAGCCGTTTTCTATCAGGAACCGATAGATTGCTCGGCTTACCATCCTCTTTATTTGTTTAAAATCGGAGTCAGGGTCATACCCCGACCTCCAGGCTGCAACTCCCGCTTCGGCGAGAGTTTGGTGGAAATCCTGGTATAGTTGAGAATTGTACAAAGCTTCTTTGAGGCTGCTTCGCAAAAACCGTTTTTGGGTCATTGCGATAGCAATGCAGCGGTAAAGTCTTTCATCATGAACTGGGTAACGTATTTTCTTTTCTAAAAAAAGATTTGAAACTGCGCTCATTTGCGCTTCCTCCCTTCTTGATTTTGGAGGCCGCCGCATGTATAATAGATTTGCAGCGGCCTTGTTGCCCTGTATAATCCCCGGATGCTTGCGACGCGGAAGGGGATTATATTTGCGCCAACGCCCGGCATCCGATGATCCGGCCCTGCTCATCACGGACCGCGTCGTCCGTGATAAATACGTCTTCCCGCTCTGGCACGGCCTGGGCAACCAGCGAGGACACCACGAAAATTGTATCCGGCTGCGGATCGGGCAGTCCATCAACCGCCCCAAACCGGGTCTGATTTACCGGGACGGATATTCCGTCTACGGTGACGGTATCCACTTGTACCCGGTCAACCGCGCACCGGGCAACCAGACCGGACGGCGGAATGGTGACTACCGGGCCGGTCGGTCCGGCTGGCATCAGGTTCAGGGCGTGAGGTGTAAGGTTCACGATATTCATGGTTTTCCCTCCTTTCTGCGGCGTTTATCCCCGCCGCTTAAGTTGTCATACACCTTTCCATCCAAAGGAGGTTTTTCACCTCCTCGAATGGGAGCTTCCCGTCAGGATAACTTTCTGCCACCCTGGCAAGATTTTCTTCCAGGGTGTCCTCGATAAAGTAACTGTCATCGAGGACAAAGCCTTGCGATTCATACCACCGAACAAGTCGGATGATATCTTCGGCGGTGTTCCCCTCTCCGTAGGAATACGGGAAG